>NZ_JAJSRO010000005.1:0-258233 GCF_021283425.1 Pseudomonas sp. NMI542_15
CGGATCATCTGCAACTGCTGGCAACCAATCGGCTCAACATTATCAACTGACTGTTGCACTTGGAACCTGAGGCCGCCCTTCTGTTGGAGCAGCAAGTTTCCGGACGTCGACAACGCGCCCTATGGCGATTATGTAATCTTTCAGTGGAAGTCCGAGGGCAGCAATATCTACCCTTTCTTCATGAAGGTGCAGGCCGGCCGGTTTGAAATGACGCACTACAACACCCGGCTTGATGGTGAAAAACACAAGGTGGTCTGGTGGACGCGAATTGAAGCGGACAAGTGGTACGACATCCGAATTCGGGTTCTGCTCTCCAGTGACCAAGATATCGGTACCGTTCAGCTCTTTCTGGATAATGCGCCCCAGAAATTCACGGCCGACCGGGAAGGAAAACCCAGGGAACCCGATGAAAAAGATCCTTGTACCCTCGTGTGCCAGACATTCTCTCCTGCCCGGCATTACTTGAAATGGGGCGCTTACAATACCGGGTTCCCACTGAACGCGCTGAAACACTACGTCGACAAACTCATGGTAAAACGCATTGCATAGTCAGCTTCGAAACTGATGGCTGTTGCGGGGGTGGAAGACCGGCATGTCTTCAACCCCCGGCGCCTCAGCGCTTGGCGATGATGTATACCGCGTGCACGATCCCTGGAATGTATCCCAGCAGGGTCAGCAGAATATTCAGCCAGAACGCCCCGCCAAACCCCACCTGCAGAAACACCCCCAGCGGAGGCAAAAGAATGGCAATGATGATGCGAATAAAGTCCATGCGAGTCTCTCCTGAAGGGTTACATCAAAGACTAGCCGCTCGCCACAGAGGTTCCACCAGCCAAAAAAAACGCCCCGGGCCGAATGAAACAGGCCAGGGGCGATGCGCAGGAACGCCAGACGGTTCGTAGAATTCTCGGTCTTGCTAAACAGCTACGCCGGCACCTCGCGGCGGGCCTGCTGCTGGGCATGCAGGCGCGCAAAGGCGCGTGCCAGGCGCAACAGCATTTCATCGATGTTGCCCTTGCTCACGGTCAGCGCTGGCGAAAAACGCACCACATCCGCTTGCGGCGCATTGAGCAGCAGGCCTTCGTGCAGGGCGGCCGCCACCAGCTCGCGGGCCAGGCTTTCCTTTAGCTGCAGAGCCCACAGCAGGCCTTGCCCGCGTACTTCACCCTGGCCATAGCGCCCGGCCAGGCGGCTCAGGCCTTCGCGCAGGTGGCGGCCGTTATCCTGCACCTGGGCAAAAAAGCCCGGCTCCAGCACGGTGTCCAGCACCGCCATGCCGGCGGCGCACATCAGCGCATTACCGTGGTGGCTGCCTTCCAGTTCGCCAGGCGCGGCGCAGCATGCTGTACCCCGGGCAAGCAACGCAGCCAGTGGCACCCCGCCGCCCAGGCCTTTGCCCAGGGTGATGATGTCCGCGCGCACTCCGTAGAGCTCCTCGGCCAGCAGCGCGCCACAACGACCGATACCGGTCTGCACTTCATCGAGGATCAGCAGGATGCCCAGTTCACGGCACAGCGTTTCCACACCCTTGAGGTACTCCAGCGTGGCGGGGATAACACCCGCCTCGCCCTGGATGGGCTCCAGCATGATGGCCACGGTGCGCGAATCCACTGCGGCGTGCAGGGCAGCCAGATCATTGAACGGCACCTTGCTGAAGCCCGGCAGGCCAGGCTCGCAGCGGTTGCACGGCAACGGGTCAGACGCCGACAACGCACCCAGGCTGCGGCCGTGGCAGGCCTGGCTGGCAGTGATGATGTGGTAAGCGCCGTTGCGGTGCAGTTGGCCCCACTTGCGGGCCAGCTTGATCGCACCTTCACAGGCCTCCGCACCGCTGTTAAGCAGGTAGGCCTGCTCGCTGCCGGTGCTCTGGCACAGGCGGTTGACCAACCCCAGCAAGCCACGGCTATGAAAGCCCGAACCCGGGTTGATCAGTGCCTGGGCCTGGTTGCCCAGCGCTTTCACCAGCACGCTGGGGCTGTGGCCCAGGCTGTTGACCGCACCGCCCTGGGTAAAGTCCAGGTAGGCATGCCCTTCGTTGTCCCACAACCAGGAGCCCTGCCCTCGCACGAACACCTGCGCTGCACGTTCGGCGCCGGGCATCAGGCGATCACGCGACAACTCATCAGCCTGCGGCACGATCACCGGCGCACGCTTGGGCTCGGCGACAGCGGCAGGTGCCGAACGGCGCAGGTTGAACAGGTTCATCAGGGCTCCAACCAATCACGGTAAAGGGCGGCCACGGTGCGGTCTTGATGCCGACACTCTATATTTTGCCTTGCCTATCAAAAGTGTTTTTCATCCTGGGTAACAATCAGCCTGATGACTGCTGTAACCCTTTGGAATACGGCGATAGACTAGGCTTCACGAGGGTTTTCGACCATTTCGTTTTTCCAGCATTTTCGATAAGTGTTACTTATGGATTTCCGCCAACTGCGTTATTTCGTCGCGGTGTACGAAGAAGGTCACGTGGGCCGCGCCGCCGAGCGCCTGTCGCTTTCCCAACCGGCGCTCTCCCAGCAGATCCGTCAGCTGGAACACAGCCTGGACCTGAGCTTGTTCGAGCGCAGCAACAAGCGCCTGCTGCCCACCCTGGCTGCCCATACCCTGTACAACCACGCCTTGCCATTGCTTGATGGCCTGCAACGCGCCCACGAGGCCATGCGCAACTTCAAGGGCCAGTCGCTGCGCACCCTGGCTATCGGCGTGTTGCAGACCGTGCGGCCCAGCCTGGTGCCACAGTTGCTCGAACGGCTGCGCAAGGCACAGCCGCACCTTGTCGTGCAGATATACGAGTTGTCGGGGCTGGAGATAGAACGGCGGCTGCTCAACGGCAGCCTGGATATCGGCATCAGCTACCTGCCACCGCGCCAGCCAGGGCTGCATGGCCTGCTGCTGTACGAAGATGAACTGCAACTGGTCATACCCGATACCCACCCCCTGAAGGATTTCAAGAAGGTGTCCATCCGCCAAGCCGCCGAGTTGCCCATGCTGATGCTGGGTGAGGAGTTCCAGATCCGCCAGATCTGGCAGGCGCAACTGGCCAGCCAAGGCCGACGGCCACACGTGCAGGCAGAGATGAACAACATGGCGGGCATTCTCGACAGCCTGGCGCACACGGCACTGGCCACCATTTTGCCGGGGCGGGCCAAGGAGGCTGCCGAGGATGATCAAGGGCTGCTGTGGAAGCCTTTGAGCGAGCCGCGGGTGCCGCTTAAGGTTGGCCTGGTGTTCCGCGATGCACAGCGCCAGCAGGCCTCTGTGGAACTGCTGCGCACGCTACTGGAGGAGGAGACGGACGCCCGCCTGTTGGGGGCGTCGCCGCTGGATGTGCTGGCCTGAAAAAACACGCGCACAAAGAAAACCCCGCCGAAGCGGGGTTTTCCAGACTGTTTCCCTGTGACATCCGTATCGCCCCGCCATCCTGGCAGGTGGTCCTTCGTCGTCTTCCTTGATCTGTCCTTTGCGCTTCCTGCGCAACGTCCATGTGGTAAAGATTAACCGTGGATCCAATCTTAGAACAGTGGTGAAAAGTCACCACGTCGTGTAGGAAAATGCTTACAAAGAGGATTCGTTCCCAGGAATGCCATGGCTGGGGGCCGCAAAGCGGCCCAAAAACATGTCAGAACTGCTCGGCATCCAGCAGGAACAGCGACTCACTCCCCGCCTTCACCGAAGCCACCAGCGAATCCACACGTGGCAACAACCGTGCAAAGTAGAACCGCGCCGTCCCCAGCTTGCCCGAGTAGAACGCCTCGTCCCCCTCACCCGCCTGGGCCGCCCGCGCCATCAGTGCCCACATGTAGGCATAGGCCACATAACCAAAGGCATGCAGGTACTCGACCGACGCCGCGCCGATTTCATTCGGGTTGCCTTTGGCCTGCTCCAGCACCCATTCGGTCAGCCCGTCGAGCTGGTCGAGGCTGGCAGCCAAGGGCTTGGCAAACTCGTCCAGTTCGCTGCCTGCGCTGGCAATGAACTGGCGAATCTCGTCGGAGAACAATCTGTAGTACGCCCCGCCGCTGGCCACCACCTTGCGCCCCATCAGGTCGAGGGCCTGGATGCCGTTGGTGCCTTCGTAGATCTGCGTAATGCGCACATCACGCACCAACTGCTCCTGCCCCCACTCACGGATGTAACCATGCCCACCAAATACCTGCTGGCCGTGCACAGTGCTCTCCAGCCCCAGGTCGGTGAGGAACGCCTTGGCCACCGGTGTCAGCAGTGCCACCAGCTCTTCGCTGCGCTTGCGCACGGCGGCGTCTTCGCTGTACTTGGCACTGTCCAGCTGCATGGCCACATAGGTCGAGAAGGCGCGGCCACCCTCGATCTGCGCCTTCATGGTCAGCAGCATGCGGCGCACGTCCGGGTGGACGATGATCGGGTCGGCGGCCTTGTCCTTGGCGTGCGGGCCGGTCGGGGCGCGGCTCTGCAGGCGGTCGCGAGCATATTCCACTGCGTTCTGGTAAGAGCGTTCGGCGGAGGCCAGGCCCTGGATACCCACGCCCAGGCGCTCGTAGTTCATCATGGTGAACATGGCCGCCAGGCCCTTGTTCGGCTCACCGACGATGTAACCGATCGCTTCGTCGAAGTTCATCACACAGGTGGCCGAGGCCTGGATGCCCATCTTGTGCTCGATCGAGCCGCATGTCGCCGGGTTGCGCGCGCCCAGGCTGCCGTCTTCATTGACCAGGAATTTGGGCACCAGGAACAGCGAAATGCCTTTCGGCCCCGCCGGGGCATCCGGCAGCTTGGCCAGTACCAGGTGGATGATGTTCTCGGTCAGGTCGTGCTCGCCGCCGGTGATGAAAATCTTGGTGCCGCTGACCTTGTAGCTGCCGTCGGCCTGAGGCTCGGCCTTGGTGCGGATGATGCCCAGGTCGGTACCGGCATGCGGCTCGGTCAGGCACATGGACCCAGCCCACACACCCGCATACATGTTCGGCAGGTACTTGGCCTTCAGCGCTTCGCTGGCGTGGGCATTGATCGACAGGCAGGCACCTGCAGTAAGCATCGGGTACAAGCCAAAGGCCAGGCTGGAGGCATTGACCATTTCCTCGACCTGAGCCGAGATGGCCTTGGGCATGCCCATGCCACCGAACACCGGGTCGCCGCCCACGCCTACCCAGCCGCCTTCGGCGTAGGTGTTGTAGGCCTCGATGAAACCGGCCGGTGTGCTTACCGCACCGTTGTCCCAGCGGCAACCTTCTTCATCGGCGGCGCGGCTAAGCGGCGCGATGGTCTTGGCGGTGACCTTGCCGGCTTCTTCCAGCACGGCCATGGCGGTGTCGGCATCGACTACCTCTGCCAGCCCGGGCAACTGCGCCCACTGCTCGGCCACGTTGAAGACTTCATTCAGTACGAAGCGCATGTCGCGCAGGGGCGCTTTATAGTCAGCCATGACAACCTCTCACTAGTCGGGTCGGGGCGGTCTCGGGGAACCGCGACACTGGGGTTGATGGCAGTGTAACCGAACAACTTTTACGAGACATAGGGTCATCACTTGACCGCATAGTCTTCTACGGTCACGCCGTACGCACCGCCCCACGCTGCGATTGCTGCCCATGCACCATGACACAATTGCGCCCCGCGCCTTTAGCGCTGTACAGCGCCTGGTCAGCAGATTTCAGCACCGCTTCGGGGTTACGGTGGTCAACCTGGCGCTCGGCCACACCGATGCTGATGGTGACCGACACCGTCCCGCCGCTGCTGCCCGCCCGCCGCTGGCGCCCGCTGGTATCGTCCTGTGGACGGCTGTTCTGGTCGCGCAGGTGCATCACATAGTTGGCGATCACCTCGCGCACGGCCTCCACGTGGGGCACGCATTCCTCGGCCGTCTTGCCGGCGAACACCAAGGCGAACTCCTCACCGCCATAGCGATACGCGCGGCCACCGCCGGTCACCTTGGACAAGCGGCTGGCAACCAGGCGCAACACCTGGTCACCCACATCATGCCCGTGGGTGTCGTTGAATTTCTTGAAGTGGTCCACATCGGTCATGGCGATTACGTAGTTGCGCCCCAGGCGCTGCATGCGCTCGTTCAGCGCACGGCGCCCCGGCAGGCCGGTCAGTTCGTCACGGAAGGCCATCTGGTAGGCCTCGTGCGCAACCGCTGCGGCGATCATCAACATCACCTGGCTGCACATGATGTTCAGGGTGAACGGCAAGATGAAGGTCTGCGGCAGCATCCAGAAAATACCCAGCAACCCGGTTATCAACGCGGCGTGCAACGGCCGCGGTGCGCGCAGGTATTGCACCACCAGCAGGAGGAAAACGCCGATGAACAACGGGTAGACCATCTGGATCAGACTCATCCACTGGCCATGCAAGGTGGGCCAGCGGATTTCCGCCAGCCAGGTCAGCAATGCTTCAGGGTAGCTTTGTTCAAGGGCTACCGCCACGCTGCCCACTGCGAACAGCACGGCGCCGCGAGCGACCATGTCCTGTAGCAGGTGGGTACGTTCTTGCCAGGCGCCGTATAGCCCGAACAGAGCGGGCAGCAGCAGGCACACCAGGTGGAAGATCACGGCCGCGTCCTCGCGCACGCGGCCATGGTCACGGTAGAAGTCGGTCTGGGTGTCGAGCAGGTAGTAGGCGATGTACACCGTGAGCATCATGAACAACTCACGCTGGCGACGGTAAACCGCGCAGTAGGCACCGCCCAGCAACAGGACCAAGGTGGGCAGGACGTTGAACAGCGATGTGAAAAAGACACTGAGGTCTCTCACATAGGCTGCGGCGAGCCCTGCCAGCAACAGGAACAGCGAAGGCAGGAAGTGGCTTGCGCGAACAGCGTTAAGACGAAACAAGGGTAATCTCCAACCCGGCAGATCAATAGTGGCATTGTGCCCTCACTTCATCGGCAGCGCACATGAACAGTTGAATTTCGTTTCAGATGCCATCCGGTGCAGGAACGCGCTGAACCTGAAAAATAAAAAAACCCGCCTGCCGGTGAGGGCAGGCGGGTTTTCGCTACAGCGGATAGATCAGTACGACAGGCCGAAGTGCTCTTCGTCCATCGCCATCAGGTTGTTGGCACCCGACAGCATGGTCGCCACATGCGTACGGGTACGCGGCAGGATACGTTGGAAGTAGAAGCGCGCAGTCTGCAGCTTGGCAGTGTAGAAGGCCTCTTCGCTGGTGCCGGCTGCCAGCTTCTCGGCTGCCAGGCGGGCGATGTCGGCCCAGAAGTAGGCCAGGCAAGCGTAGCCGGAGTACATCAGGTAGTCGACCGAGGCCGCGCCCACTTCCTCGCGGTCCTTCATGGCGGCCATGCCCACTTTCATGGTCAGCTCGCCCCACTCCTTGTTGATGGCCGCCAGCGGTTCGACAAACTCCTTGACCGCTTCATTGCCTTCCTGCGCCTGGCAGAACTTGTGCACGATCTTGGTGAAGCCCTTCAGCGCCTCGCCTTGGGTCATCAGCACTTTACGGCCGAGCAGGTCGAGGGCCTGGATGCCAGTGGTGCCTTCGTACAGCATCGAGATACGGCTATCGCGTACGTTCTGCTCCATGCCCCACTCGGCAATGAAGCCGTGGCCGCCATAGATCTGCACGCCGTGGTTGGCCGCTTCGAAACCGACTTCGGTCATGAACGCCTTGGCGATCGGGGTCAGGAACGCCAGCAGGGCATCGGCCTTCTTGCGCTCCTCTTCGTCCTGGCTGTACTTGACGATATCCACCTGCTTGGCGGTGAAGTACACCATCGCGCGGTTGCCTTCGGCAAAGGCCTTCATGGTCAGCAGCATGCGGCGCACGTCAGGGTGCACGATGATCGGGTCAGCGGCCTTGTCCGGGGCTTTCGGGCCAGTCAGGGAGCGCATCTGCAGGCGCTCGCGGGCGTACTTCAGGCCACCCTGGAACGCCACTTCGGCGTGGGCCAGGCCTTGCAGCGCGGTACCCAGGCGAGCCGTGTTCATGAAGGTGAACATGCAGTTCAGGCCCTTGTTGGCCGGGCCGATCAGGTAGCCGGTTGCAGCATCGAAGTTCATCACGCAGGTCGCGTTACCGTGGATGCCCATCTTGTGCTCGATGGAGCCGCAGCTCACGCCGTTGCGCTCGCCCACACCGCCTTCGGCGTCAGGCAGGAACTTCGGCACGATGAACAGCGAAATACCTTTGGTACCGGCCGGTGCATCCGGCAGGCGGGCCAGGACGATATGGACGATATTGCCGGCCATGTCGTGCTCACCGGCCGAAATGAAAATCTTGGTGCCCGACACTTTGTAGCTGCCGTCGGCCTGTGGCTCGGCCTTGGTGCGCAGCATGCCCAGGTCGGTACCGCAGTGCGGCTCGGTCAGGCACATGGTGCCGGTCCATTCGCCGGACACCAGCTTGGTCAGGTAGGTGTGCTGCTGCTCGGCAGTGCCGTGCGCAGAAATGGTGTTCATCGCACCGTGCGACAGGCCAGGGTACATGCCCCACGACCAGTTCGAACCGCCAACCATTTCGCTCAAGGCCAGGCCCAGCGACTCCGGCAGGCCTTGGCCGCCATGCTCGATGTCATGCGCCAGGCTCGGCCAGCCGCCTTCGACGAACTGCTCGTAGGCTTCTTTGAAACCGGTCGGGGTTTTAACACCCGATTCGCTCCAGGTGCAGCCTTCCTGGTCACCCACACGGTTCAGCGGGGACAGCACCTGCTCACAGAACTTCGCACCTTCCTCAAGGATCGCGTCGACCATGTCAGGCGTGGCGTCCTGGCAGCCCGGCAGGCTCTGATAGTGCGCCTCATAGCCAAGCAGTTCGTCGCGAACGAAGCGGATATCACGCAAGGGGGCTTTGTAATCAGGCATTGCGATGAACCTCTGGGTCAGTTCTGTGGGGGTGACCAGCTCTTGGCGGCCGTCTATCAAACAGTTGTTTGAAACTTACGTTTAGCTCCGCCTTCTGTCAAGGTTGGACTATGGTGCCATTTACGCCACGAAAAATGGCGTTTACGCCACACCCAGAAAAATCGCCGCCTCTGTGGGAGCGGGCGTGCCCGCGAAAAGGGCCCGGCCAGACATTAAAGAAGCCTGACCTGACGCATTCGCGGGCACGCCCGCTCCCACAGGGGCTGTGTTTAATTGAAGGGGGATCTGTCAGGCGTAGGTGTCGATGATCCGGCCGAGCATTTCGTCGGATGCCTTGACCACCTTTGCGCCAAGTTCGACTTCGGTTTTGCCTACGGCCATTTGCACCACGCTGGTGGCCATGTCCATCTGCTGGCTGCGGTCGACCGAACGCAGGCGTTCTGCCTGAAAATCGCTGGACTGGCTGGTGGCGGTACGTTCGGCGGTGGTGTTGGCGATCTGGCCGGCGGCCTGATCGACGCGGTTCTGGCCGGTCTGGATAGCGCTCAGGCCCGCGTAATAAGCGGAGCTACCGGTGATTTCCATGTCAGGACTCCATTGACGCTGGATGACGAACAGGCCTAATTAAAACAGGCTGGGCGCGAAAAGGCCCGTTTAAAAGCATAATGGCCTGGTGCCAGTTGATAGGCCTTGGGTATTCCTGCACCGGCCCTATCGCCGGCAAGCCAGCTTCTACAAGAGCGGTTTCCCCCGCGAAGGGGCCGGGCGTGGAAACGGCTAATCCAGCAGATCCAGCTGAAGGTGTTCAGCCACCATATCGGCACTGGCTTGCTTCAATTTGGGCACCCGCCCAAGGCAAGGCGCCGGCAAGCGCTCCGCCAGGCTCGCCAGATTCTCTTCAAGTCGCGAAGTACGGGGCTCGATGATGTTGGCCACCCACCCGGCCAGTTGCAGCCCGTCACGCTCGATGGCCTCGGCGCTGAGCAAGGCATGGCTGATGCAACCCAAGCGCACCCCAACCACAAGAATCACCGGCAACTGCAGCGCAACGGCAAGGTCGGAAAGATTCTCCAGGCCCGACAGTGGCACGCGCCAGCCACCGGCCCCTTCGACCAAGGTGAAATCGGCATTTTGTTGCAGCACATTGCGCATTGCCGCCAGCAGCTCCGGAACAGCCAACGTAACCCCCGCCTCACGCGCCGCCACATGCGGGGCAATCGCAGGCTCGAAGGCAAACGGGTTGACCTGCTCATAGGGCAACTTGATCGTGCTTTCGTCGATCAACGCCTGGGCATCGCTGTTGCGCAAGCCTTTCGCTGTCATCGTGCAGCCGGAGGCCACCGGCTTGGCACCCAGAGTACTCATGCCCTGCAAGCGCGCCGCATGCAAAAGCCCGGCGGCGATGGTGGTCTTGCCGACATCGGTGTCGGTACCGGCAATGAAATAGGCCTGGCTCATCTCGCTCCCCTTACGCCTGTGGCTTGCGCAACACACCATAGACCACCTGATAGGTGGCTGGCAGCCCCTCGGGCTGGCGAAATGCCTCATAGGCCTGCAACAGGCCCTGCATGCGGGCGCGGCCGGTGAGGCCTGAGGGGCGACCCGGGTTGAGGTTATGTGCGCCCAGCGCCTTCAGTTCATGGGTCAGGCTGCGTACATCCGGGTAGTGCAGCACATGCGGGCAGCGCTGCAGCCCAAGTTGTTCAAAGCCACTGTCGGCACACAGGCGCTGGTAATCTTCAAACCGGCGGAAGCGGTTCACATGCACCAGGCCGTCCACCGCCTGCCAGCTGGCACGCAATTCGCCCAATGTCCCCACGCACAGGCTGCTGAAGGCCATTACGCCTCCCGGGCGCAGTACCCGCAACGCCTCGGCCAGCACACTGGCGAACTGGTCGCACCACTGCACGGCCAGGCTGGAGAACACAAGCTCGACACTGGCATCTCGCAGCGGCAAACGCTCGGCGTCACCGGCCACGTAGTAGCGCGCCCCACCCTGTTCATGCCGGGCGTGGCGCAGCATGCCTTCGGCGATGTCCACTGCCACACCGCTGGCCTGTGCGAAACGCTCGGCCAGCTTTCGGCTGAAATGGCCAGTGCCACTGCCCAGGTCCAGCCAGTGCGACGGCTGCATGCCTGCTGGCAACTGCTGCAGCAGGTTCAAACCGACAGCGCGCTGCAAGGCTGCCACGCTATCGTAGCTGGCCGCAGCGCGGGAGAACGAAGCCGCCACCTGGCGTTTGTCGGGCAATGCGCCGGGCAGGGTCGGACGGGAAAGGTCAGTCATCGCCACTCTCATGCAGGAAACTCTTGATGCCCGCCGCCAACTCCTGCGGGTACTCCAGCAGGAACGCGTGGGAACTGTCTTCGACCAGGCCCACTTCCACATCAGGCAGCAGCTCGCTCAACGCCGTCGCTGCCTCTGCCGGCACCAATGCATCGCTGCCTGCGAACAGGTGCAATTGCGGGCCGCCATAGGCCTGCAGTGCTTCGCGGGTGTCCAGCTTGGCCAGCACCTCAAGGCCGGTGCCCAGGTACAGCGGGTCGGTGTCCGGCACACCAACACCCAGTTGGCGTAGCAACGTGCGCGGCTGCAGGGCGCCATCACTGCATAAGGTACGGAAGCGTTTGAGGGTCACCTGTGTATGGCTGCGGCAGCCATCGAGGAAGGTGCCGAAGGTGTCTTCGGGCATGCCATGGGGCCAGTCTGGCCGGGCGACGAAACTGGGGTTGCTGGCCAGGGTCAGCAGGCCACAGCAGTAATCGCCGCGCTGTTTCGCCAGCGCGCTGGCCAGCATGCCACCGAGCGACCAGCCGCCCAGCCAGACATTGCTGGGCAGCTTGCGGTCCAGGTGATCCACCCAACCCTGCACATCGCTGTGGTCCAATTCCGGCAGTGGCATCAGCTCTATCTGCAGGCGGGTATCCTGGGCGCGCAGGCTGGCCGCCAGCGGCTCCAGTGAAGCAGTACCCAGGCCCCAGCCGGGCAGCAGTACAAGACGATTACGCATCGGCGTTCTCCAGTTGTGGATAACACTCGGCCAATGCATTCAACAATAGCTGCACCTGCGCCTCGCTGTGCGCGGCGCTCAGGGTTACCCGCAGGCGTGCGCTGCCGGCCGGTACGGTGGGCGGGCGGATGGCGGTCACCAGCAAGCCGCGCTCGCGCAACATACGCGACAGGCGCAGGGCCTGTGCGCTGTCGCCAATCATGATCGGCTGGATCGGCGTCGGGCTGTGCATCAACGCCAGCCCGATCTGCTGCGCACCTTCGCGGAACTGGCGAATCAACGCTGTCAGGTGCTCGCGACGCCAGGTGTCGCGGCGCAGCAGCTCCAGGCTCTTGAGCGTGGCGCAGGCCAGCGCAGGTGGCTGGCTGGTGGTGTAGATGTAGGGGCGGGCGAACTGCACCAGTGTCTCGATCAACGCTTCGCTGCCGGCAACAAAAGCGCCAGCCGTACCGCAAGCCTTGCCCAGCGTACCGATCAGCACCGGCACATCTTCCAGGCCCAGGCCGAAGTGCTCGACGATGCCGCCGCCCTGTGCGCCGAGGGTGCCCAGGCCATGGGCGTCGTCGACCATCAGCCAGGCACCGCGGGCGCGTGCGACCTTAGCCAGCGCCGGCAGGTCGGCCACGTCGCCGTCCATGCTGAACACGCCATCGGTCACAACCAGCGTATTGCCAACGGCCTTCTCCAGGCGGCTGGCCAGGCTGGCCGGGTCGTTGTGAAGGTAGCGGTTGAAGCGTGCACCGCTGAGCAGCCCGCCATCCAGCAGCGAGGCGTGGTTCAGGCGGTCTTGCAATACCGTATCGCCCTGCCCCACCAGCGCGGTGATGGCGCCCAGGTTGGCCATGTAGCCCGTGGAGAACAACAACGCACGCGGGCGCCCAGTCAGTTCGGCCAGCGCCTCTTCAACCTGGTGGTGCGGCGTACTGTGGCCCACCACCAAATGCGAGGCCCCTCCCCCCACACCCCAGCGCTCGGCGCCGGCCTGCCAGGCGGCGATCACCTCAGGGTGGTTGGCCAGGCCCAGGTAGTCATTGCTGCAGAAGGCCAGCAGCCGCTGGCCGTCGACCACCACTTCGGGCCCTTGCGGGCTCTCCAGCAGTGGCCGCTGCCGATACAGGTCTGCGGCGCGCCGTTCGGCCAGGCGCGCCGCCAGGTCGAAGGCCATATCAGGCCGATGCAGCGTTGTAGAACATCTCGCTGCTGCGCTGTTCGACCAACGCCTGCTCGATGGCCGCCTGATGCACTTCGTCGGCATGCTCCTCACGCGCTTCTGGCTTGATGCCCAGGCGTGCGAACAATTGCATGTCTTTGTCGGCCTGAGGGTTGGCAGTGGTCAGCAGTTTTTCGCCGTAGAAGATCGAGTTGGCGCCAGCCATGAACGCCAAGGCCTGCATTTGCTCGTTCATCTGCTCGCGGCCGGCGGACAGGCGCACGTGCGACTTGGGCATCAGCAGGCGGGCGACGGCCAGCATGCGAATAAAGTCGAACGGGTCGACGTCCTCTTCTTCGGCCAGCGGCGTGCCGGCAACCTTGACCAGCATGTTGATCGGCACCGACTCCGGGTGCTCGGGCAGGTTGGCCAGCTGAATCAGCAGGCCGGCGCGGTCGTCCAGCGACTCGCCCATGCCCAGGATGCCGCCAGAGCAGATCTTCATCCCCGCATCGCGCACATAAGCCAGGGTCTGCAGGCGCTCGCTATAGGTGCGGGTGGTGATGATGCTGCCGTAGAACTCCGGTGAGGTGTCGAGGTTGTGGTTGTAGTAGTCCAGGCCGGCCTGGGCCAGGGCCCGAGTCTGCTCCTCGTCGAGCTTGCCCAAGGTCATGCAGGTTTCCAGGCCCATGGCCTTCACGCCTTTGACCATTTCCAGCACGTAGGGCATGTCTTTGGCCGACGGGTGCTTCCACGCCGCGCCCATGCAGAAGCGGGTAGAACCGATGGCTTTGGCGCGGGCAGCCTCTTCCAGCACCTTCTGCACTTCCATCAGCTTCTGTTTTTCCAGCCCGGTGTTGTAGTGGCCGGACTGTGGACAATATTTGCAATCTTCCGGGCAGGCGCCGGTCTTGATCGACAGCAGGGTCGACACCTGCACCCGGTTGGGGTCGAAATGCGCGCGGTGCACGGTTTGCGCCTGGAACAGCAAGTCATTGAACGGTTGCTGGAACAGCGCCTTGACCTCGGCCAGGGACCAGTCGTGACGTGTTGTTGCAGTTGTGCTGGCGCTCATCGGCGTTTCCTTGTTTAGGCTGAAGCTGGCGCCGGGACAGGAAAGCCCACAAGCGCATCACGGATAGCTCGCATAGTTACGGAAGGCCCATGAACTGTCAACCACACTGGAAAAGACTGGTTTACAAGTGCTCACTTATTAATCAATCGTGTTTATTGTGCGATGAGCCTGCCGAGCAGCACTACCCGTTGTGCATCGCCTGCGAGCAGGAACTGCCATGGCTGGGTGACCACTGCCTGCGTTGCGCCTTGCCCTTGCCCATGGCCGGCCTGACCTGCGCCCAGTGTTCCCAGCGCTTGCCGGCCTTCGATAAGGTCGTTGCGCTGTGGCATTTCGGTTTTCCGGTGGACACGTTGGTCAGCCGCTTCAAGCACAACCGTCAGTGGCCTCTGGGCCGGCTGATGGCTGAATTGTTGGGGCATGGGCTAATGCATCGCTTTGCCGAAGGGCTGCCCCGTCCTGACCTGCTGTTGCCTGTACCCCTGGCCAAGCGTCGACTGCGCGAGCGTGGGTTCAACCAGGCAGGAATGCTTGGGCGGTGGCTGGGGTCGCAATTGGGGGTAAATTGCGATGAGCGAATACTGGCGCGCACGCGCGAGACACCGGCACAGCAACGTCTGGACGCCAAGGCACGGCGGCACAATTTGCGTCAGGCGTTTGCTGTAACCCGTGAACTGAAAGGCAAGCATGTCGCCATCGTCGATGATGTATTGACCACCGGTGCCACTGCCCAAGCTATTGCCCAGGCACTACGCAGGGCAGGCGCGCGGCGGGTGGATGTGTATTGCCTGGCACGTACGCCCAAGCCGGGGTATATCTGACCAGGCGCGGATCGCCGCTCCTGCACACTATCCATTCTGACTATAACGACCGAACGCCCATGCCCCTACCCACGCTTCTCACCCAGCACATCGCCCGCCGCCCCCAGCGCATCGCACTGCTGCAGCACATTGCCGAGCAAGGCTCGATCACCCGCGCAGCGAAGGCAGCGGGTATCAGCTACAAGGCTGCCTGGGATGCCATCGACGAGCTCAACAACCTGGCCAGCCAGCCGTTGGTCGAGCGCAGCACCGGTGGCCGTGGCGGTGGTGGTGCGCGCTTGTCGCCGGAAGGCGAGCGGGTGCTGCGCTTGTATCAACGGCTGCAGACACTGCAGGCGCAAATGCTTGAAGCCGCCGAAGAATCCAGCGACCTCGACCTGCTCGGGCGCCTGATGCTGCGCACCAGTGCGCGTAACCAGCTGCAGGGCCAGGTCAGCGGCCTGCGTCGTGAAGGCCGATATGATCGCGTCAGCCTGGCATTAGGCGGCGGGCTGGAGATTGATGCGCTGATCACCCACGACAGCACCGCGCGGCTGGAGCTGACACTGGGGACGATGGTGGTGGCGCTGCTCAAGGCGGGATGGGTACGGTTGCTGGCGGAGGGGGAAGCCCCCGAAGCGGGCAGCAACTGCTTGAACGCAACGGTGGAAGAGGTGCTGGCAGAGGATGACGGGCCCAGTGAGCTCCGGCTGGCGTTGGGCAATGGGCAGACATTGTGTGCCATTGCCGAGGCGCACTGGTTGGCTGGGCAGCCGGTGGCGGCGGGCAGTGCGGTGCAGGTGCAGTTTCATCCGTCCTATGTGTTGATCGGGGTTCCTGCATAGCCTGGCCGCGCTTCAGCGCGGTTCGCGGGTAAACCCGCTCCCACAGGGAACGCGCCGCCTGAGACATGTGCACAAAACCTGTGGGAGCGGCTTTAGCCGCGAAGAGGCCGGTACAGGCATAACGCGTTACCATGGCCCCACGCTGCTTACCCTCCGGAGTCACCATGTCCCACCCCTTCGACACCCTCACCCCCGACCTGGTCCTGGACGCAGTGGAAAGTATCGGCTTTCTCAGCGACGCCCGGGTGCTGGCACTGAACAGCTACGAGAACCGCGTCTATCAGGTGGGCATTGAAGACGCTCAGCCGCTGATCGCCAAGTTCTATCGCCCAGGCCGCTGGACAGATGCGGCGATCCTCGAAGAACACAGCTTCACCGCCGAACTCGCCGACTGCGAGGTGCCTGTGGTTGCGCCGATGCAGCACGACGGCCGCACCTTGTTCGAGCACCAGGGCTTCCGTTTCACTCTGTTCCCGCGCCGCGGCGGCCACGCTCCGGAGCCCGGCAACCTCGACCAGCTCTACCGCCTTGGCCAGTTGCTCGGCCGCCTGCATGCCGTAGGCGCCACCAAACCATTCGAGCACCGTGAGGCCCTGGCTGTGGAGAACTTCGGCCACGCCTCGCTGAACACCCTGCTGGACGGTGGTTTTGTCCCGCGCGAACTGTTGCCGGCCTTCGAGTCCGTAGCACGCGACGTGCTCAAGCGTGTCGAGGACATCTACGCCCGCACACCGCACCAGCTCATCCGCCTGCACGGCGACCTGCACCCCGGCAACCTGATGCACCGAGACGAGGTGTACCACGTGGTCGACCTTGACGACTGCCGCATGGGCCCGGCAGTGCAAGATCTGTGGATGATGCTGGCGGGCAACCGCGAGGAGCGCCTGGGGCAACTGGCCGAACTGATCGACGGTTACAACGAGTTCCACGATTTCGATCCGCGCGAACTGGCCCTGATCGAGCCGTTGCGTGCCCTGCGCCAGCTGCACTATAGCGCCTGGCTGGCGCGGCGCTGGGACGACCCGGCATTCCCGCCCAGCTTCCCCTGGTTTGGCCAGCCACGCTACTGGGGCGACCAGATTCTTGCGCTGCGCGAGCAGATGGCTGCGCTGGATGAGCCACCCCTGAAATTGTTCTAGAGGTAGGGACGTCTCTGTCTACAATAGGGGTCGCTATATTTAGCTACCTAAGCAAGGATTCTGCATGCACGCCGCAAACCCGCGTCGCGGGTACATATTGGGCCTGAGCGCCTACATCATCTGGGGCCTGTTCCCCATTTACTTCAAGGCAATCCAGAACGTCCCGGCAGTGGAGATCATTGTCCACCGGGTGCTCTGGTCGGCACTGTTCGGCTCGCTGCTGCTACTGGTGTGGAAACACCCCGGCTGGTGGCGCGAACTGCGTGACAACCCGCGCCGGCTGGGCATTCTGGCGCTGAGCGGTGCACTGATCGCCGGCAACTGGCTGACCTATGTGTGGTCGGTAAACAACGGCCGCATGCTCGAGGCCAGCCTGGGTTACTACATCAACCCGCTGATCAACGTGTTGCTGGGCATGCTGATACTTGGCGAGCGCCTGCGCCGCCTGCAATGGCTGGCGGTGGGCATGGCCGCCTTAGGCGTAGCACAGCAGGTGTGGCAGGTAGGCAGCCTGCCTTGGGTGTCGCTGGTGCTGGCGTTGAGCTTCGGCTTCTACGGGCTGATTCGCAAACAGGCGCCAGTGGCGGCATTGCCGGGCCTGGTGGTGGAAACCTGGATGCTGGTGCCGCTGGCCCTTGGCTGGCTGCTGCTGCACCCGGCGGCGATGAGTGCCCAAGGGGCGTTTTACACCAGCAGCGAAGCCTTGTGGTTGATGGCTGCCGGGCCGGTGACGCTGATACCGCTGGTGTGCTTCAACGCTGCGGCGAGGCACCTGCCGTATACCACCTTGGGCTTCCTGCAGTACCTGGCGCCCACCTTGGTGCTGTTGCAGGCCGTCCTGCTGTTCGATGAACATTTGTCGTCGAGCACCTTAGTGGCGTTCATGTTCATCTGGGCGGGTCTGGCGATTTACAGCGTTGATGCGTGGATGAGTTTGCGCAAGCGAAGCTGATCATTAAATGATCAAAATCATGCAGGCCACGTGGTTCGTGGCCTGCAGCGACATCTCCAAAGGTTATCCACACCCTCGTCCCCGTGCTTTGTGCACAAGCGGCTGAAACTTGAACGTTTTTTGATCAAAACCGTGCAAGGCACAGGGTACCTGGGCTGGAGCGCTACACCCCCAGGTTATCCACAGGGCCTTCCCCGTGATATCGGGATAACCGCAAGGGGCTGCGATGCAGCCCCCGGGAATGTCGGATCAATCCTCCGCCCGCAACTTCAACTCCACCATCAAATCATCCGCCAGGCTCTCCAGCTTCTGCTGCAGTTCATCCAGCGAAAGGGTCAACGGCAGCGCCAGCAAGGCATCTGCATGAAACAGTGGTTCGCTGCTCATCGGTGCCGGCCGTACCTCAGTGGTAAACCGCTCAAGGTTCACGCCCAGATCCGCCAGCAACCGGGTAATGTCGCGCACGATCCCCGGCCGGTCATTCCCCACCAGCTCCATGGCAATCGGCTTCCAGGTGCACGACGGTTCAATACCGCTCTCGGCAATCAGCACCCGAATGTCATACCTCGCCAACCCCTGCAACGACGCCACCAGTTCAGCATAATTCTCTGCCGGCACCGCCACCCGCAAGATGCCGGCAAACTGCCCGGCCATGCGCGACATGCGGCTTTCCAGCCAGTTGCCACTGTGGTCGGCGATGCACTGGGCAATGCGTTCGACCTGGCCGGCCTTGTCAGGGGCGATAACAGTCAGTACAAGATGATCCACAAGCCCTTCCTCGTGTCGGACCGCGCCCGGCGGCAGTAAATCGGGGGATCGACTCAGTATAGGCAAGGCGCGGCAACCTGCCGCAGGGCGGCCAGCACAACGAATCGTGTACTGTTTCAAGATTTATCTGGAACAATCCACCTGTTTTTTGCGAACATACCCACTCCCAGCGTGACCATACGCGACCAACGGGTCGCATAACGGCGCTTTTAGTCTGATTTTGCCCCGCCTACTGCTTCATGTAGTATCCCGTGGCGCGGACTACAAAACGTCGTTTGGATGTCTGCCAAGGCGCCTGTGAAAATACGCACACTGCCTGCCGGCCTGTCTGGCAAGCCGCACCCAGCCGCGCCCGGTACAACCCGGGGGCACGCACTGGTGCCGTGTTTAGAGAAGCGCTACAGGCTTAATACAGAAGAGCGAAATAGCTGAGCAGAGTGAGGCAAGCAATGACTGGATACGTTCAAGTCGGTGGCCTTCAGGTCGCCAAGGTCCTGTACGACTTCGTGAACAACGAAGCCATCCCCGGGACCGGCATCGTCGCCGAGCAGTTCTGGGCGGGTGCAGAGAAGATCATCAATGACCTCGCTCCAAAGAACAAAGCCCTGCTCGCCAAGCGCGACGAGCTGCAAGCCAAGATCGACGCCTACCATCAGGCACGCAAAGGCCAGGCCCACGACGCCGTCGCCTACAAAGCATTCCTCCAGGAAATCGGCTACCTGCTGCCACAAGCCGACGATTTCCAGGCCACCACCCAGAACGTGGACGAAGAAATCGCCCACATGGCCGGTCCGCAGCTGGTTGTTCCGGTGATGAACGCCCGTTTCGCCCTGAACGCCGCCAACGCCCGCTGGGGTTCGCTGTATGACGCCCTGTACGGCACCGACGCCATCAGCGATGAAGGCGGCGCCGAAAGAGGCCAGGGTTACAACAAGGCCCGTGGCGACAAGGTCATCGCCTTCGCCCGCGCCTTCCTCGACGAAGCCGCGCCACTGGCTGCCGGCTCGCACGTCGACTCCACCGGCTACCGCATCGAAGGCGGCAAGCTGATTGTTGCCCTCAAAGGCGGCAGCAACACCGGCCTGCGTGACGATGCCCAGCTCATCGGCTTCCACGGTGATGCTGCTGCACCGACCGCCGTGCTGCTCAAGCACAACGGCCTGCACTTCGAGATCCAGGTTGATGCCAGCACTCCGGTTGGCAGCACCGACGCCGCTGGCGTCAAAGACATCCTGATGGAGTCGGCGCTGACCACCATCATGGACTGCGAAGACTCGGTTGCCGCCGTCGACGCCGACGACAAGGTCATCGTCTACCGCAACTGGCTGGGTCTGATGAAAGGCGACCTGGCCGAAACCGTGACCAAGGGTGGTAAAACCTTCACCCGCACCATGAACCCGGACCGCGAGTACGCCGCGCCCAACGGCGGCAGCGTGACCCTGCATGGCCGTTCGCTGCTGTTCGTGCGCAACGTTGGCCACCTGATGACCAACCCGGCGATCCTCGACGCCCAAGGTAACGAGATCCCCGAAGGCATCCAGGACGGCCTGTTCACCAACCTGATCGCCCTGCACAACCTCAACGGCAACACCAGCCGCAAGAACACCCGCAGCGGCAGCGTGTACATCGTCAAGCCGAAAATGCACGGCCCGGAAGAAGTCGCCTTCGCCGCGGAAATCTTCAGTCAGGTCGAAGACCTGCTGGGCATGCCGCGCAACACCGTCAAGGTTGGCATCATGGACGAGGAGCGCCGTACCACGGTCAACCTCAAGTCCTGCATCAAGGCAGCCGCCGAGCGCGTGGCGTTCATCAACACCGGTTTCCTTGACCGCACAGGCGACGAAATCCACACCTCGATGGAAGCCGGCGCCGTGGTGCGCAAGGGCGCCATGAAAAACGAGAAGTGGATCGGCGCCTACGAGAACAACAACGTCGACGTGGGCCTGGCCACCGGCCTGCAAGGGCGTGCGCAAATCGGCAAGGGCATGTGGGCCATGCCCGATCTGATGGCCGCCATGCTCGAGCAGAAGATCGCTCACCCGCTGGCCGGTGCCAACACCGCCTGGGTACCGTCGCCGACGGCCGCTACCCTGCACGCCCTGCACTACCACAAGGTGGACGTGCAGGCGCGTCAGCGTGAACTGGCCTCGCGCACCCCGGCATCGGTGGACGACATCCTGGCCATCCCGCTGGCCGCCGACACCAACTGGTCGGACGAAGAAATCCGCAACGAGCTGGACAACAACGCCCAGGGCATCCTCGGCTACGTGGTGCGCTGGATCGACCAGGGTGTGGGTTGTTCGAAGGTGCCAGACATCAACAACGTCGGCCTCATGGAAGACCGTGCCACCCTGCGCATTTCCGCCCAACTGCTGGCCAACTGGCTGCGCCATGGCGTGGTCAGCCAGGAGCAGGTGCTGGAAAGCCTCAAGCGCATGGCCGTGGTGGTCGACCAGCAGAACGCCAGTGACGCACTGTACCGCCCGATGGCGCCGAACTTCGACGACAACATCGCGTTCCAGGCGGCTGTAGAGCTGGTGGTGGAAGGTGGCAAACAGCCGAACGGCTATACCGAGCCTGTGCTGCACCGCCGTCGCCGCGAGTTCAAGGCGCGTAACGGGTTGTAAACCGCAAGGGGCCGCTTTGCGGCCCATTCGCGGCACAAGGCCGCTCCTACAGGGGAACGCATAACCCTTGTAGGAGCGGCCTTGTGCCGCGAATGGGCTGCAAAGCAGCCCCTTTGTGCATCACTCTATTTTCAGTTCTTTCTTCACCAGTTCCAGCAGCTTGCCCAGGTCGACCGGCTTGAGCAGGAAATCCACCACCCCCAGGTGCATCACGTCCACCGCCTCTTTCACATCGGTGTCGCCCGACACCACGATGATCGACAACGCTGCGCGCTCCGACTCGCGAATCTGCCGGATCAGGTCCAGACCGTCCTCTGGCTGCATGCGCAAATCGGTGATCATCAAAGCAATCCGTTGCTGGTAATGCAGGTACAACCTGGCTTCTTCTGCCCCGTCCGCCCCCACCGCATCGATGCCCCGGCTTTTCAGGTACACGATTAGCGCCTCGCGGTTAACCGCGTTGTCATCTACCACCAGCACCAACGGCCTGGGTGCCACAGGCGCACTCACCACGGCCAATGCCTCACGCTCGGCGTCGCTCAAGATGTCGGTGTGCTCAGGCATGCTCATCTCGTCAAAAAAATTCCGCTTCAGCCTTAGGACCACATTACTCGCGTAACCCGTTTCGCCTTTCGTCGGGTCTTTGACAGGGGGCCTTCATAGACTTACGTCCAATGGGCACCACCCCGCCGCAAGCCGACCATGGAGGCAGAAAACAACAGGGCCGGCACCTATATATAGATATATATAGTTCGGCATAGCGATACGGTCAGTTTCATGAGCAAAAAGGACGCCTACAGCCAGGCGGGCAGGACAGCAGTACTGCAGAACATTCAGGGCACCCTGCAGTTCCTGCAGCGCTTTCCGCCGTTCAACCAGATGGAGCACAGCCACCTGGCCTACCTGGTCGAGCAGTGCCAGCTGCGCTTCTATGCCTGCGGCGAGAGCATCGTCAAGCCTGCCGACGGGCCGATCGAGCACTTCTACATCGTCAAGCAGGGCCGCGTGGTTGGCGAGCGCCAGCACCTGGTCAAGCCTGGCGTGGAAACCACCTTCGAAATCACCAGTGGCGAGTGCTTCCCGCTGGCGGCCCTGCTGGGCGAGCGGGCCACCCGCACCGAGCACCTGGCCGGTGAAGATACCTTCTGCCTGCAGTTGAACAAGGCCGCGTTCATCCGCGTGTTCTCGATGTCTGAAGTGTTTCGGGATTTTGCCCTGCGCGGAGTCAGCAGCCTGCTCGACCAGGTCAACCAGCAGGTGCGACAGCGTGCCGTGGAAACCCTCGGCACCCAGTACTCGCTGAACACGCCATTGGGTGAACTGGCCATGCGTCATCCGGTGGTGTGCAGTGGCGACATGTCTTTGCGCGAAGCCGTGCGGCTGATGCACGAGCAGCAGGTCGGCAGCATCGTGGTGGTCGACCCGCAGCGCTACCCCACCGGCATTTTCACCCTGCGCGACCTGCGCCAGGTGGTGGCCTCGGCGGATGCCGACCTGGGCGCCCCCATCGAGCGGCACATGACAGTCAAACCCTTCTACCTCAGCCCTCAGGCCAGCGCTTTCGACGCGGCCATGGCCATGACCGAGCGGCATATCGCCCATGTGTGCCTGGTGGAAAACCGGCGCCTGTGCGGTGTGGTTTCCGAGCGTGACCTGTTCTCGCTGCAACGGGTCGACCTGGTGCACCTGGCGCGCACCATCCGCCATGCGCCGCGGCTGGACACCCTGGTCTCGCTGCGTGGGGAAATCAGCCAACTGGTCGAGCGCATGCTCGCCCACGGCGCATCGTCCACGCAGATCACCCAGATAATCACCCTGCTGAACGACCACACCGTGTGCCGGGTGATCGAGCTGGCGCTGGCCGAGCGCGGCGACCCGGGCGTGCCGTTCAGCTGGTTGTGCTTTGGCAGCGAGGGGCGCCGCGAGCAGACCCTGCACACCGACCAGGACAACGGCATCCTCTTCGAAGCGCTAGACCGTACCGAGGCCGACGCCATCCGTGCCCGCCTGCTGCCGCTCGCGCAATACATCAACCAGTGCCTGGCCCAGTGCGGCTTTACCCTGTGCAAGGGCAACGTCATGGCGGGCAACCCTGACTTGTGCCTGTCGCGCAGCGAGTGGGCACGGCGCTTTGCCGGCTTTGTGCGCGACGCCAGCCCGGAGAACCTGCTGGGTTCGAGCATCTACTTCGACCTGCGGGTGGTGTGGGGCGATGAGCAAGGTTGCGAGCAACTGCGCCAGGGCCTGCTGGAGCAGGTGGCCGACAACCGCATCTTCCAGCGCATGCTGGCCGACAATGCCCTGCGCCAGCGCCCGCCGGTGGGCCGCCTGCGCGAATTCGTGCTGACCCGACAGGGCAACGACAAGGCCGCCACCCTCGACCTCAAGGTCCAGGGGCTGACACCCTTCGTCGACGGCGCACGTCTACTGGCGTTGGCCAATGGCGTCGGTGCTTGCAATACCCTGGAACGGCTGCGCCAGCTGGTAGCCAAGGGCGTGATCGAGCCACTGGACGGCGCGGCCTATGAAGAGGCTTACCATTTCATTCAGCAAACCCGCATGCAGCAGCACCAACGCCAGGCGCGCGACAACCTGCCCTACTCCAACCGGCTCGACCCGGACAGCCTCAACCACCTGGACCGGCGCATCCTGCGCGAGTCCCTGCGCCAGGCCCAGCGCCTGCAAAGCAGCCTGGCCTTGCGGTACCAGTTATGAGCCTGTTCGCGTGGCTGCGCCCCAGCGCGCCCGAGCTGGACCACAGCACACGCCAGCGCCTGGCCCGGTTACCCAAGCCCACGCCGCTGGGGGTGTGTACCCTGCGCGAACAGCGCTGGGTAGTGCTGGACCTGGAAACCAGCGGGCTCAACCCCAACCGGGACCAGGTGCTGTCGATTGGAGCAGTGGCCATCGAAGATGGCGCCATCGATTTTGCCCAGCAGTTCGAACGTACCCTGCACCGGCCTTTGCAGAAGACCAACGCCAGCGTGCTGATCCACGGCCTGGGCCCGAGCGCCCTGGCCGCCGGTTGCGACCCGGCCGAGGCCTTGCTCGATTTGCTCGACTTCATTGGCGACAGCCCGGTGTTGGCGTTTCATGCGCCATTCGACCAGCGCATGCTGGCCCGTGCGCTGAAAGAGAGCCTTGGGTATCGCTTGCAGTCACCGTTCCTCGACGTTGCCGAACTGGCGCCGATGCTCAACCCCGACACAGTGTTGCGCGAGGCCGGGCTGGATGACTGGGTGGCGCGGTTTGGTTTGCAGGTGGAGGAACGCCACCATGCCAGTGCCGATGCCCAGGTGACCGCAGAGCTGGCGCTGATCCTGTTCAGCCAGGCCCGGCGCCAGCAGCTGGACAGCCCGTTGCAGCTGGAGCAGCGGTTGCGTGGGTGGCGCAGGCGTAACGTGCAGAGTCACGGCCTTTAGCTTTGTATTGGCCTTGCTGGCCTCTTCGCGGGTAAACCCGCTCCCACAGGGATCTCACAGCCTTGAATACTGTGGAGTACCTGTGGGAGCGGGTTTACCCGCGAAGAGGCCGGCACAGGCAACACATCCCTAGTGATGGCAATCCGATAAGCGTCCATTGCACCCACCCCCTCCCCTCTGCAACAATCGCGAATAATTATCGTTAGTTAATGCATTCGTTCCGGGGGGACGCTGCTTGTCTTCTGCACAGAGCCCACACGCCGATCTGGTCGGTGCGCTGTACCGCGACCACCGCGGCTGGCTGCTCGCCTGGCTGCAACGCAGCATGGCCTGTCGCCAACGTGCCGAAGACCTGAGCCAGGACACCTTCGTGCGCCTGCTCGGCCGTGACCAGCTGGATACGCCCCGCGAACCCCGCGCCTTTCTGGCCGCCGTGGCCAAGGGGCTGATGTTCGACCATTTCCGCCGCGCCGCACTGGAACAGGCCTACCTCGCCGAGCTGGCACTGATCCCGGAAGCCGAACACCCCTCACCGGAAGCGCTGCACCTTATCCTTGAAGACCTCAAAGCCATCGACCGCCTGCTCGGCAAGCTGTCGAGCAAGGCCCGCGCAGCGTTCCTGCACAACCGCCTGGACGGCATGGGCCATGCCGAAATCGCAGAGCGCCTGGGCGTTTCAGTATCACGGGTGCGCCAGTACATCGCCCAAGGCATGCGCCAGTGCTATGTGGCCCTGTACGGGGAGCCGACGTGAGCAATGCACCGGTTTCGTCCCAGGTCCTGGAAGACGCCATCGCCTGGAAACTCAGCCTCGGCGACGCCAGCGGCACGCCGGATGAGCGCAACGCGTTCATGCGCTGGCATGCCGCCAGCGAAGAACACGCACGTGCCTGGCGTCAGCTCGGGGCCATGGACCAACGCGTCAGCGCTGCGGCCGGCCCGGCACGCCAGGCTTTGCTGCAATCGCGCGCCGGCCTGCGTCGACGCATCGGTAAAGTTGGCAGCGGGCTGGCCAGCATGGTCCTGCTCGGTTCGTTGCTGGCCTGGGTCGGCGCACCGTCACTGGCCCCCAGCTACTGGCTGGCCGACCAGCGCACGGCCACGGGTGAGCTGCGGACCTTGCGCCTGGAAGACGGCACACTGCTGAGCCTGAACACCCACACCGCGGTAGACATCGACTACGCAGGCGAGCAGCGGGTCATCGTGCTGCATCAGGGCGAAATCTCGGTCGAAACCGGCCACCAAGACCCCCGCCCGCTGCTGGTACGCACCGACGACGGTCGCCTGCGTCCCCTTGGCACGCGTTTCCTGGTGCGCCGCGAAGCCGGCGGTACACGCCTGGAAGTGCTGCAAGCCTCGGTCGCCGCCATGCCGCATAACAGCGGCGACGAACAAGTGCTGCGTGAAGGCCAGCAAGTGCTGATGAACGCCAACGGCCTCGGCCAGGTCGGCGCAGTACCGGTCGGGGCCGATGCCTGGACCCGTGGCATGCTGGTGGTGGACAACGTGCGCCTGGGCGAACTGCTGGCCGCGCTGGGCAAATACCGCAGCGGCTACCTCGGGGTAGACGAGCAAGTCGCAGACCTGCGCGTGACTGGCAGCTTCCCGCTGACCAACACCAACCTGGCGCTGGAGTCGCTGGTGCCGGCCTTGCCGGTAAAGATCGAGCGGCATACCCAGTGGTGGGTGAACGTCGTTCCCAAGTAAACCTTCACTGCCCTGTTCGCGGGCTTGCACGCGAACAGGCCACTACACACTCCAAATAATTCTCAATATTTTTCAGATTCGCCCTGTCACTTTTCAGATCTCGCTCGGCAAGGAAGCAGCAAGCACTTACCCGTCGAGGAACCGCCGCATGTCCCGTGCCGTTGATCGTATCCTGCGCCCCAGCCTCATGGCCCTGGCCATCGGCTTGGCTGCCCCGCTGTCCAGCCCTGCCTTGTTCGCCGCCGAGCCATCCACTGCGCGCGCCTACAACCTGCCCAGCGCGCCGCTAGCCACCACCCTCAACCAGATCGCCAGCCAGGCGGGCATCGCCTTGGCCATCGACCCGGCACTGGTCAGCGGCCGCACTTCGGCCGCGGTGAGCGGCCAGTACGACGGCCTTGGCGCCCTGCAAGCCGCCCTGCGCGGTACCGGCCTGCAACTGCAACAGAGCACCGTGGGCAGCTACAGCCTGGTGGCGGTGCCGGATGGCAGCCTGGCGCTACCAGAAACCACCGTGAACGCCGCCAGCGTTTCTGAAAGTGCCTGGGGGCCGGTAGAGGGTTACCTGGCCAAACGCACCGCCGCTGGCACCAAAACCGACACCGCACTGGTGGAAGCCCCCCGCTCCATCTCCATTGCCACCCGCGAGCAGATGAAAGACCGTGGCGTGCACAGCCTGGATGACGCCGTGCGCTACATGCCGGGCATCGTGTCGGCCAGTTTCGGTAGCGACACGCGGTATGACTGGATGCGCGTGCGCGGCTTCGAGCCCACCCAGTTCCTCGATGGCCTGCCGCTGCCACGCGGCGTGTACGCCAACCCCAAAGCCGAAACCTGGAACCTCGACCGCCTCGCCCTGCTGCGTGGCCCGGCCTCCTCGATCTATGGCCAAACCCCGCCCGGCGGCCTGCTCGACATGGTCAGCCGCCGCCCGCAGGCCGAAAGCGCCCATGAGATCGAGCTGCAATATGGCAGCGACAACCATCGTCAGATCAACTTCGCCAGCACTGGCAAGATCGACGACGACGGCCGCTTTCTGTACGGCGTCAGCGGCGTGATCCGTGACAGCGGCACACAAATCGACCATATCGACAACAAGCGCTACAACATCGCGCCAAGCCTGACCTGGAACATCGACGAAGACACGACGTTGACCTTGTTGACCCAGTTCACCCGCGACGATACCGGCGCCACCAGCCAGTTCCGGCCCATCCAGGGCACCAAGATCGACATGCCGTTCGGCAAGATCTCGCACCACAAGAACCTGGGTGACCCGGATTACGAGTTCTACGACCGCACTTACTACGCGCTGGGCTACGCCTTCGAACACCGCATCAACGACGTATGGCAGTTCCGCCAGAACCTGCGCTATACCAAGTCGGACCTGTCGTTCCAGACCATCACCCCTGGCAGTTACTATTCGCCGGGCGGCCCGGTGCAAGACGACGGCACAGTCAGCCGCATGTCGACCAATACCGATGAAGACATCAGCCAGTTCGCGGTGGACAACAACTTCCAGGCCGACTTCGCCACCGGTGACATTACCCACACCCTGCTGATCGGCCTGGACCACCAGCGCGTCAATACCAACTACCTGTCGATCTTCGGCTTCAACGTGCCGGACAGCAACGTCAACAACCCGGTCTACGGGCTGCCGATCACCCGCCCGGATCGCTCGACCGCGTTTTATGACTACAACCAGAAAACCCGTCAGACCGGCCTGTATGTGCAGGACCAGATGGCACTCGGCAACTGGCGCCTGACGCTGGGCGGTCGCGAGGACTGGGTGCATACCGGCACCAAGTTCTTCAACCAGGACGATGCCACCAGTACCCAGCGGGACAAGAAGTTCAGCGGCAACGCAGCCATCAGCTATGTGTTCGATTCGGGCTTCGTGCCGTACCTGTCGTATGCCGAGTCGTTCCAGCCCTCCAGCAATGCCAGTGTGTCGGCAACGAACCCGCTCAAACCCACCGAAGGCAAACAGTGGGAGCTGGGCGTGAAGTACCAGCCGCCAGGCTCCAACACCCTGCTGTCGGCAGCCGTGTATGACCTGACCCAGAAAAACGTCGCGGTCACCGACACCGTTGGTGGGGTGACCATCACCAGCCAGACCGGCGAAGTGAAAGTCCGCGGCCTTGAGCTGGAAGCGGTTTCCGATGTGACCGAAAACCTGAAGGTGATTGCCGCCTACACCCTGGCCAAGTCCGAGGTGCAGGACGGCGATTTCAAAGGCAACCGCCTGCAGCTGATGCCGAACCAGCAGGCGTCCATCTGGGGCGACTACACCTGGCACTCGGGCGTGCTCGACGGCTTCGGCATCGGCCTGGGCGCGCGTTACACCGGCAACACCTACGGTGACCAGGCCAATACCTACCTGGGCAAAGCCAAGGCCTACACCGTATTCGACGCGTCGGTGCATTACGACCTGGGTCGCCTGAACAGCAGCCTGCAAGGCGCCTCGGTGGCGGTCAATGCCACCAACCTGCTGAACAAGGATTACCTCTCTACTTGCGACGGGTACTACTGCTACTACGGCGATGAGCGCAGCGTTGTCGCCAGCGCCACTTACAAGTTCTGAATGAGCGGGGGCCGCCTTGCGGCCCCAGGTTCCAACAGACAAAATCGGTACCGTGATGAAAAGCCCCACCATCCGCCGCTGGTCCGTGGTCCACACCTGGAGCAGCCTGGTCTGTACCCTGTTCCTGCTACTGCTGGCACTCACCGGCCTGCCGCTGATCTTCCACCACGAACTCGAACACCTGCTCGGCGACGCCCCCGAGCTGCGCGAAATGCCAGCAGGCACCCCGCACCTCGACCTGCAGCAGCTTGTAGTGAAAGCCGAACAGCATCGCCCCGGCGAGGTCATGCAGTACTTCGGCTACGACGAAGACGAACCCAACGGCGTGGTCGCCATCACCGCCGCCACTGCGGGCACCGACCCCAACCTGTCGCACACCTTCATGCTCGACGCCCGTACCGGCGAGGCAGTGGCCATGCCGGCCGCCAATGGCGGTTTCATGATGGTCATGCTGCGCCTGCACGTGGACATGTTCGCCGGCCTGCCCGGCAAGCTGCTGCTGGCCTTCATGGGCATACTGTTCATCGTCGCGATCGTCTCCGGCACCGTGCTGTATGCGCCGTTCATGCGCCGCCTGGCGTTCGGCACCGTGCGCCACGAAAAATCCCGCCGCCTGCGCTGGCTCGACCTGCACAACCTGCTCGGCGTGGTTACGCTGGCGTGGGCGTTGACAGTGGGCGTGACCGGTGTGATCAGTGCCCTGTCCGACCTGGTCATCGCCGCCTGGCGCAACGACAGCCTGGCAACCATGGTCGCACCGTATCGCAATGCCCCGCCGCTCACCGACCGCGCGCCAGCCACACGCCTGCTGCAGATTGCCGAACAGGCCGCCCCTGGCATGCGCCCGGACTTCATTGCCTTCCCCGGCACGCGCTTTTCCAGCGAGCACCACTACGCGGTGTTCATGAACGGCTCCACCCATCTGACCTCGCACCTGTTCACGCCGGTGCTGATCGACGCCCGTACCCTGGCAGTGACTGCCGTAGGCGATCGCCCTTGGTACATGGACGCCATGGGCCTGTCGCAGCCGCTGCATTTTGGCGACTACGGCGGGCGGCCGATGCAAATACTGTGGGCGGTCCTGGATGTGCTCACCCTCATCGTGCTCGGCAGCGGCCTCTACTTGTGGTGGGGCAAGCAGCGCAAACCCAGGGAGGCGCGGACATGAGCCACCAGTCGCAATCCACTGTGCGCCTTTTCGCCTGGCCAGCGTTGATTGCCCTGCTGGGCTTCGTGGGCCTGTTCGCCGCGCTGCTGGGGGACGGTGGTTGGGACGTGCTGGCCTGGGCCGGCCTGGGCCTTCCAGCCCTGCTGAGCCTGCGCGGGCTGTTCTGGCGTCGGCGGCGCTAGCCCGCTACCACCACGCAGTTGCGGGTATTGCCAAGCATGGGGTTTTCCTCAACCAAGGATCAGCCCCATGCGCCCCCTCGAACACCTGGAACAGATCGACCGACACATCGGTGACCTGCTCGACGGCCTCCCCACCATCGCCCTCAACCAACCCATCACCTCCGGCACGCGCACCTGGCTACACGGCGAGCTGGCCAGTTTCTGGGCCACAGCCGATGAACAGGGCAACACGCCCAGGCAGCAATTGCTGATACTGCGCAAGGCGCTGATGCTGGCCGAAATCGAATTGCGCGTGGCCGACCAGACCTTGAGCAACGGGCAAGCCGAACTCTTGCGCACCTGCCTGGAGAAGCCATTGCCCTCACAACGCAGGCACTTGCCTCTGGCCGAGCGGGCACAGGTGTACCGCGTACTGCTGGAAGACCGGCGGCCCAACTGGCGCAGCTACCTCCCAGGCACTCTGGTCATCGTTGCCAGTACCGTCGAGGGCCACATGCTCACGGCAGAAGACGGCGCAGGCAGCGCCTTGCTGTGCAGCCTGTCACAGGGTATCGAAGCATTCGATTCCCTTGCCGCACTGCACAAAGAGCTCTGCGAACGCCTGGAGGATCCGCTCCAGAGCCGGCCACTGCTGCACCTGTACCTTGAGGAACAGGCAGACCGCGCGCGCCGGTCGCATCGCCTGCGCTATGACTGGTATGCCGACAGCCTGCTGGAGGCTCAGGTCGACAGTGTGATCGAAGCCCAGCGCCAGCGGTTGAGTGATCCCGGGTTATGGAGCGTCGACATAACCGACCAGCACGCCCGGCTGAACAGGGCCATGGCGCTTCGGCACGAAGTCGGCGCCAAACCCATCCTGCAGACGCGCTATTCGCAACTGCTTGAAAAGAACCTGCCGAACTGGCTGCGCAATACCTCCGCGCAAGGCCTGAGCCATATCATGCAGACCATGCAGGAGCTGGTGGCAACTGCCGAGCGGGCTGCAGCCCCCGGCGTGCTTAGCCTCAACGACTTCAAGCAACGCAACAGCCTGCTGAGCTGGGCCAATGCACGCCTGCGCGAGCGCCTGAGCTACGACCTGGGGTACGACGCGGATCCGGGCGAGATTCAGGTGAGTATCGTCCGCGCCCGCCGTACCGGCGCTGTCATGCATCCCTTCGCCACCTCCTCCTACGTCACCTACGCCGGCATGCAGCGCGTGGGCGATGAGATGGTGGAAATGGTCGAGGAAAGCAACACGCTCGAACAGCTGGCGCTGAAGAACCTGCCATGGTTCGACACCGACTACTGGCTTACCGCGCGCATGGTCCATGCCCGAGGGTGTGCCATACCACCTGGCCTAACGGCGGAGTATGTGAAAAACATGATCCGGGAACTGAACGTGGGCGACAGCTACGCAATGTACCTGCATACCCAACTTATCGGTTCCAGAACCGGCAAGTGGCGCCAGGCCGCACACAGCCGGGTAAACCTGGCGCGCATGCGTGCAGAAGCAGTCAAGGCACGCTACGCCGGGCACTTCGGCGAAGACCCTTTCGAGCACGGTTACAACTGGGTGTGCGCCGTGCTGGATCAACCGCACAATACCTTGCGCGCCCCGGTGGCGGGCTACCCGGTCACGGTTCGACAATTGAACATCATGGGCCACACCCTGCAGGGTGTGCTGCTGCTCAACAGTACCCCCTACAAGTCCCAGGCATGCGTGTTGTATACGCCGGATGCACCGGACCGCAGGGCATGGCGCCGTTTTCGCACCACCCGCGAACTGCTTCGTACTGTGCGCCAGCAGCCCGGGCTGAAGGCGTACATTGCACAGCGCCTGCCATTGCTACCCGCAGCCACGGTGCAGCGCCTTCTGGACAAGGGGCGCCTGGGCACACATGTAAAAACCCCTGCAGTGAACGATGACCTGTTTTTTGTCTATTACCGGGCCGAGGTCCAGGCGCTGATCGCCCAGGCCGATGCCGACAGCATGACGACCCAGGAAGTGAATGCGCAAACGATCATCGCGCTGAGCTGGCGCCTGGTGGACTTCATCAGCCTGCTGCTGCCCAACCAAGCCCTGTTGGCATTGTCGATCGGCCGCATGGCCATCGACATCTGGGACGGCGTGCAGGCCTTCAAGCAGGAGGATGTGGAAGGGGTGATGCGCCACGCCTACAACGCCTTCAGCCACCTCAATGATGCAGCGATCAGTTATGTAGGCTCTGGCCTGCTGCGCCGTTCGCTGCGTGGCATGCCAAAGCAACCGCCATTGCCGTTGCCCGCGCGCTTTCAGGCGCAACCGGACAGCACCAACCTGCGCTATCGCATAGACGGCATCTACGGTGAAGGGGTATACGAACAGCCCACGGCCTTTGGCGGGCTGTCGCTGTACTTCGTCAAGGACAACGACAACCGCTACTACAAGGTCAGTTTCGACGGCTACCGCTGGCGGGCCATCGACCCTGACCAACCGGATGCCTACCTGCATCAGCCGCTCAAGCGCAGAGCCGACGGGCAATGGGTAATCGACTCATCGGTGCACTGGTACGACGGGCTGCCCGACCTGACGCAGCTGCTGCAGGACTGCTACCTGCAAGCGCCACTGGCGGGCACACCTTTGAACATCGAACAGGGGCTCTACCAGGCTGAAGATCAACTGTACCTGGCGCTCATGGGCGGGCAGCTACCTTTGCGCCGCCACTTGCTGCCAGACCGTTACCACTTGCAGATGGCAGCCGCCAGCAGCGCTGGCGCGGCGCCGTGGGCGGTATTGCGCCACGAGAATGGCCAGTGGCTGATACGCGTTCGCCAGGCGGGGCGCAGCAGCGACTGGCTGGCATTGCCAGATCAGCCACTGCCAGCCCGCTGACTGCCCGCATCGACAGCCTTAATCGCCCAGCTTGGGCAATAACCGGTCCAGCCGCTGGTACAAGGCACTGCCACTCGGCCAGTTTCGCAACAGCCGCGCCCGATCCCGGGCGTAGGCCGGGGCGAAGCTGAGCTGGGTCGCGTGCTGGCACATGGCATCGAGGTCAATCAGCGACCACCGGCCATTGTCCCAGAACAGGTTATGGCCCTTGAAGTCGCCATGGCTGATGCGCTCGCGAATCAGCTGCTGCATCACATGCACCAGCGCATCCACCTGTTCCTCGGGCGCATCGCCATTTTCGACGTAGGGCGCAAAGCATGCCGTCAGGTCCGGGCCATCGACATACTCGGTGACCAGATAGGCACGGCTGCGCAGCCCCATGACCCGTTGCTCCAGCACCGCCAACGGCTTGGGCGTAGCGATGTCGAGGAACTCCAGGCGGTGACCTTCGATCCACGAATGCCAGGCACGGCTCGGGCGCCAGAAGCGCTTGAACCAGTGCGCGGTGTTCTTGATGTTGTAGCGTTTGAGCACAAGCTTGCGACCGTTCACCTCGATGCGCGCCACACTGGCGGCGCCACCGGTCTTGTACAGGTGGCCCCTGTCGATCAGTGCATCGGCCTGCTCCAGTACCGGCTGCATGGCCTCGACCTCACTGCGACGGATCGCCTGCAACCCCGAGAGTGTGCGCTGGACACTGAACAGGCTGCATTCGCGGCCCGCTTTGTCCAGGTAGTCCTTCTGGCGCCAGTTGCGCACCTTGTCCACCTGCTTTTGCAGGGCTTCCAGTGGCAACGCATGTTCGGCGTTGGCCAGCAGGTAGTGGACCAGCAGCTCTTCGATGAAAGGTTCCAGGCGCTTGGGCAGCTGGGCAAAGAATACGCCGAGGTTTTCCAGTACACGTGGGCGCGACAGCTGCTGGCCTGGCGTTTCAGCCTTGATACCGGCGCCATCGATCAGGTACAGCTTGCCGCCATGGCGCAGCAGGTTGTCCAGGTGCAGGTCTTCCTGCCAAAGGCCCTGAGCGTGCATGTGCGCGACAGCCGTGAGCGCTTCGCCCAGCACCAGGTGTTGTTCGTCGGCCAGCACCGGCAGGCTTTCCACTGCCGCCCAGGCATCGGCCAGGCTCTCAGCGCCGTCGAGGAATTCGAAGAGCAGCCAGCCGCCCTCGCCTTCCTTGAGGCCGTCGGCCAGCAGCTTCGGCGTGGTCAAGCCATGTTCGGCCAGCAATTTCACACCTTGCAGTTCGCGCTGGAAATGCCGGGCGGCGTTGCCGCCCACCAGCAGCTTGGCCAGCACCGGGATACCGCGCCACACACCAGCGCCCACATAGCGCTGCCCGGGCAGGACGCGCAGCAGGCTGAGCAGTTGCAGTTCGGCGCTGCCGGCGGCGTCCGCCAGGGTGATGCTCAGGGGCAACGACGGGCTGCGCCCGGCGTCCTTCAGTTCAGACAAACGCATCAGCGGGCCTCTTTTTCACGACGCCGTTGCGTCAGGCGTTGCAGCCAGGTATCGACCAGCGTGCTGTCAGCCGGCTGCGCCAGGTAAGTCGCCAGCATCGTGCGCACATCAGCCTCGCTCCAGGCGCGGGCGCGACGCAGCAGCGGCTCCAGGTCCTTGAGGCGGTCACGCATGCCAAACAGCAATGGCCGGGTCTTCTCCAGGTCGATCAATTGTGCATCCCAGCCTTCTCGTCGCTGGCGCAGGAAAATGTGCTTGGGATAGAAGCAGCCATGCACCTGGCCGGCGCTGTGCAGGGTACGCGCCAGTTGGCCGCACGCCTGCAGGATGCCATTGCGTTCGGCATCGCCCAGCTGTGGCCAGTGGGCCAACAGGCTGTCGAGATCGGCCCACTCGTCCAGCGCGCGGGTCATCAGGATGGCGCGGTGCTTGCCGCCTTGCTTGCGCTCGCCATAGAACACCGCCTGCAAGGCCGGAATGTGCAGCTTCTGATAGCGGCTGATGTTGCGAAACTCGCGGGCAAAAGTGGGCTCGCCAAACGGCCGGTGCAGGGTGCGCGTCAGGTAGTCGCTCTGGCGCTTGAGGTAGTACCCCTTGCCTTCGAGTTCCAGGCGGAACACGCTGCTCCAGCCACCACGGCCGGTGTTGGGTTCATCCACCGCCTCCAGTTGCAGCGCCCACAGCGCCTCGAAGTCGTCCAGGCCATGGCGTTTGAGCAGCGCGAGGTCCGCGCTGGCCAGGTAATCGGTCATTCCCTTCCCTCGAAAAAGCCCAGCACCTGGCGAATGCGCTTTTTGTCGCGCACATTCAGCCGGTCGCGGCCACGGTATTGCAGATAGAAACGCAGGCGCTGGGTGGCCGACAGGTGGTATTTGGCCACCTTGTCCAGGCACGCCAGGTCCTTGATCATCCGGTGCCGCCACATGAAGCCGCGCCAGAAGTCGCCGGTGGGGCAATCGATGAAGAATAGCGTGCCCTGGTCGTCGACCAGCAGGTTGCGCCACTTCAGGTCATTATGGGCAAAGCGGTGCTCGTGCATGACCCGGGTGTGGCGCGCCAGCTGACGGCTGAGATGGTCGACCCAGGCCCGGTCGGCCAGGCGTGTATCGTTGCGTTCGGCCAGCGCAGACAAGTCTTCGGTGTTCGGCAGCTCGCGGGTGATCATAGCCCCGCGCCCAAAGGCCAGGCCGTTGCGTTCCAGGCCCCAGGCCACCACTTCGGCAGTAGGGATACCCCACTTGGCGAACAGCTTGAGGTTCTGCCATTCGGCTTTGATGCGCGGCCGGCCCAGGTAGCGGCGCATGTGCTTGCCAGCCCCGGTGTAGCGCTTGACGTAGTAATTGACCCCGTCACGCTCGATGCGCACCACTTCGCTGAGCGGGTCGCGGGTCAGGCGCTCGCCTTGCAGGGCAAATACCGCATCGAGGCTGCCAAAGTCCGCCGCCAGGTGTTCGTAGCCTGGCGCCAGTGTCCAACCCGCCATCAGAGCGCGTCCCCATAGCGTTGTTTGCGATCGTAGAGTTTCTGCGCCTTGCACTCCAGCCAGGCGAGCAACCGGGCCTCGTCTTTGAGCACTTGCCGCAGCGGGCGCTGGAAGTACCCCTGCAAAAAGCGCAGCTTGTCGCGCCGGGTGAGGCCGATGTCCAGCGCTGAGAAGTACAGCGCGGCCAGGTCCTTGTCGCGCCAGCGGCGGCTGATTGTCGCCCGGGTCTGGGCGCGGTGCAGGTCAATGACCGACAGTTTGAAGTCATCCGCCGTCACCGGGCGGTCGGTGTGCAGCAGGAAATGGCAGATGTAGCAATCGCGATGGTTGACGCCGGCACGGTGCATGCCGCCGGTCATTTTTGCCACTTCGGCGATCAGCGCACGCTTCAGACGCGGTTCGGGCGGCTGCTTGAGCCAGTCGATACTGAAGTCTTCCAGGCTGATGGTCGGCGCCAGCTCTTGGGTGATGATGAACGAGTGCTGCGTGGCCGGATTACTGCCACGCTCGCCATAGGCGACTGCGGTCATGGTCGGCACGCCCACCTCGTGCAGGCGCTGGATAGCCCGCCATTCCTGGCCGGCACCCAGCACCGGCAGCTTGGCGGTGAGCAGGTTTTTGAAGATCTCGCTCCATCCGATGCCGCGGTGGATCTTGACGAAAAAGCCCTCGCCAGCCACTTCGGTACGCAGTGTGCGCCGCCCTTCCAGCTCGCGATAGACCTCACCTTGCAGCGCCTCTACAGCATCGAAGGCATCACGCCCGGCCCACAGGCGCTTGAACGGTTCGGCCAGTATCAGCTTCATGCGGTTTTCTGCCCCAGGATCACGTCGGCAGCATGCTGCGGCATGCTGTACAGATCGGCGGTTTCAGCAAACGCCAGGCCGTTGCGCGACCAGCTGGCGCGGGCCTGCGGGTCTTCCAGCATGCGTTGCAGGTAGCCGTTGAGCTGTTCCTGTTCGAATGGCTCGTCCAGCACCAGGCCACAGTCGGCCTCGGCAATGTAATGGGCGTAGCCGCACACCTTGGACACCAGCACCGGAAGGCCAGCCACCAGCGCTTCAAGCAGCACCGTGCCGGTGTTCTCGTTGTACGCCGGGTGAATCAGCAGGTCGGCACCCAGCAGGAAACGCGGGATGTCGCTGCGGCCCTTGAGGAACTGCACCTGCTCACCCAGCCCCAGGGTGGCGCTCTGCAACTGGAACACCTTGGGGTCGTCCTGGCCGATCACCATCAGCTTCGTGCGTTTGCGCAGGGCCGATGGCAGCGCGGCAAGCGCCTTGAGGCTGCGGTCCACACCCTTGGTCTTGAAGCCCGAGCCAATCTGTACCAGCAACAGGTCGTCATCGCCCAAGTCGAATTCCTTGCGGAATTCGGCACGGATCTCGGCCGCATTGGCCGGCGCGCGGCGATCCTGGGAAATACCCGGTGGCAGCAGGTGGAAGCGCTCCACCGGGGTGCCGTAATGCTTGATGAACAGCGGCTGCTGCACCTCGGAAATCATCAGCACTTCGGTGTGGGCGTCCTTGGCGAACACCGCACGCTCGTACTCGGCAAAGTGCCGGTAGCGGCCCCAGCGGCGGTACAGCCCACCGCGCAGGGTCTGCGCCTTGTCTTCGAAGCAGCCGTCGGCGGCGTAGTACACGTCCAGCCCCGGCATCTTGTTGAAGCCGATCAGGCGGTCGACCGGGCGCTTGGCCAGGTCGGCGGCCATCCAGGCGCTGAGCTTCTCGTTGCGACGGTGGTTGAAAATGGCCTTGACCGGCGCCACCAGCACCTCGAAGCCAGGCGGAATGTCACCCTCCCAGATCAGCGTGTACACACGGATCTGGTGGCCCCGCTTCTGGCATTCCAGGGCAATGCGCATGAAATCGCGCTGCAGCCCGCCGAAGGGGAAATATTTGTAAAGCACGAAAGCCAGTTGCATCAACGGACATCCTCAGCCAGCAGCAACGCGCTCAAGCGGCCCGCCACATGCTCGGGATTCAGGCGAGTGAAGCACAGCGGCCACTCGCGTTTCAGATCGAACCGGCGCAGGTCGTCGGCGCTCGGTTTATAGGTGCACTTCTTCTGCAGGCAGGGAGCGCAAGGCCAGTCACTGGCCTGGTGAATCTGGGTCCGTCCGTAGGCACCGGTCAGGCCCGGGTTGGTCGGGCCGAACAGCGAAATGGTCGGCACATCGAGTGCCGCAGCCAGGTGGCCAAGGCCGGTATCGACCGCCACACAGGCTTTTGCCGCCGCCAATACACGGGCAACCCCGGCAAGGTTCAATTTGGGGAGCACCTGGCAGTTGTTCAAGCCCTGTGCAATGCGCTCGGCCCGCGCCTTCTCGGCGGCGTTGCCCCAAGGCAGGCGCACTTCCAGCTTGCGCCGGCCCATGCGCTCGGCCAGCTCGCGCCAGTAGGCTTCGGGCCAATGCTTGGTCGCCCAGGTGGTGCCATGCAAAAACACCACGTAAGGCGCTGCTGGCGGCAGCTGCAGGCGCTCCAGGTCCAGCCCGTAATCGCCTATGCCCTCTGGCAAGTCGTAGGCCAGGGCCATGGCAAACAGCTGGCGCACCCGCTCCACCGCGTGCTGGCCGGTGGCAACCGACAGGCGCCGGTCATAGAAGCGGCTGGCCCAGCCTTCGCGGGCCGAGTAGCGGTCCAGGCCGGCGACCGGGGCCTTCACGTAGCGGGTGAGCCAAGCCGACTTGACCAAGCCCTGGGCGTCAATCACCAGGTCGTACTTGCGCTCGCGCACACGCTGTTTGAACGCCTTCCACTCGCCACTCTTGAGGGTCTGCCAAAGGTTCTTGCGCCAGCGGCGGATGGCCACCGGTATAACCTGGTCGACCGCAGGGTGCCAGCCGGGGATTTCAGCGAAGCCTTCCTCCACCACCCAGTCGAAACGGATGCCCGGGATGGCATGGGCGGCATCGGTGAGCGCCGGCAGGGTGTGGATCACATCACCCAACGACGAAGTCTTGATGATCAGTACCCGCACTTAGTCGACCTCGGCCACGGTATCGATCAGGTCCGGCCCGCTCAGGCTGTGCAGGGCGGCGATGACTTTGCCCGGGTCCAGCAGGCGCAGGCAGTTGTAGTGGCCGAAACGGCAGGTCCGGTCGAAGCATGGGCTGCACTCGATACCGGTGCGCACCACCTCCACCTGGTCGGCCAGCGGCGGAGTAAAGCCGGGCGATGTGGAGCCGTACACCGCCACCAGCGGGCGGTTCAGTGCGGCGGCCACGTGCATCAGGCCGGAGTCGTTGGACACCACGGCATGGGCACAGGACATCAGGTCGATGGCCTCGGCCAGCGAGGTCTCACCGGCCAGGTTGGAGGATTCTTCGCGCAATCCCGGGATCAGCCGGTCACGGATCTGCTCGCCGACCGGGTGGTCGTTCTTCGAGCCGAACAGCCATACCTGCCAGCCCTGGCGGATCATCGCATCGGCCACGGCCGCGTAATGCTCGACTGGCCAACGCTTGGCCTCGCCGAACTCGGCGCCAGGGCACAGCGCCAGTACCGGGCGGTCCAGCTCCAGGCCGAACTTGGCCAGCGCAGCCTCGCGGCTTTGCGCTTCGATCTGCAGGCTGGGGCGCGGGTACGGCTGCGGCAGCTCGGCGCCGGGCGCGTACGCCAAGGCCATGAAGCGTTCGATCATCAGCGGGTAGCGGGCCTTGTCCAGCTTGCGCACATCGTTCAGCAGGCCGAAGCGCATTTCGCCGCGCCAGCCGGTGCGCTTGGGGATGCCAGCGAAGAACGGCACCAATGCCGACTTCATCGAGTTGGGCAGCAGGATGGCCTGGTCGTACTGGCCGACCAGGGATTTGCCGATGCGCCTGCGCGTGGCCAGTTCCAGCGCGCCGTGGCCGAGCGGGAAGCTCAAGGCCTGACGGACTTCGGGCATACGCTCCAGGATCGGCCGGCTCCACTCGGGGGCCAGCACGTCGATCACGCAGTCGGGGTGCTGCTGTTTCAGGCACTGGAACAAGGTCTGCGCCATCACCATGTCGCCGACCCAGCTGGGGCCAATGATCAGTATTCTCATGCTTAGTCCAGAAACGCTCGGGGAGGCTACAGGCTGCGGTACAGCCTGGCCTCCCCTCTTTATATTCAGGCTATGTGGCGGACAGTGTACCACCGGTGGTGAGGCATGAGCCTTCAGGGCTGCTTTGCAGCCCATTCGCGGCACAAGGCCGCTCCTACAGGAGATCGCATTCCCATGTGGGAGCGGCCTTGTGCCGCGAATGGGCCGCAAAGCGGCCCCAACAATCTCAAGTCAACCCCAGTTCACCCCAGATCCGCCGCACTTCACGGCGTTCATCGGCAAACTGCGTCGCATCGATCACCCCGGCCTGCTTCTGCAGGGCCTGGCGGTGCGAGGCCGAGCGGAACGCCTTGTACACTTCACGCAACAGCACCGCGTCACTGGCCGGCATCAGGTTCGCCTGCTCCAGCTCTTCCAGAATGCGGATGTTATCGGTCCATCGGAGTATGGCCGGGTGGTCATGAGACCAGGCCAAAGCGGCGTATTGCACCATAAATTCGATATCGACGATACCGCCGGCATCCTGCTTGATATCGAAGGGCACACCGGCCTCGAAGGCGTTGGCCGCAGTACCGGCAGCCGTGGCCTTGGTACCGAGATTGCCGCGCATCTTGGCGCGCATTTCACTCACTTCGGTGCGCAGTTTTTCCAGGTCGCGCGCCTGGCCCAGTACCTTGGCGCGCACGCCTTCGAACGCCGCGCCCACCTGTTTGCAACCCACCAGTACGCGGGCCCGCACCAGGGCCTGATGCTCCCAGGTCCAGGCTTCGTTCTGCTGATAGCGCTCGAATGCGCCCAGCGAACTGACCAGCAGGCCGGCAGCACCGGACGGGCGCAGGCGCATGTCCACATCGTACAGCTGGCCCGAGTTGGTCTGGGTGGTCAGCAGGTGAATGATGCGCTGGCCCAGGCGGGTGAAGAACTGGGCACTGTCGATGGGCTTGGTGCCGTCGGTTTCCGCCTGCGGGTCGCCGTCGTGGATGAACACCAGGTCCAGGTCCGAGCCGTGGCCCAGCTCCAGGCCGCCGACCTTGCCGTAACCAATGATGATGAACCCTGGGTCGCACAGGCTGCCGTCGCTGCGCTTGGGCTGGCCGTGGCGGGCCACGGTCTGGCGCCAGGCCAGGGCGAGCACCTGGTCGAGGATGGCCTCGGCCAGCCAGGTCAGGTAGTCGCTGACTTTCATCAACGGCAGGTTGCCGCTTATTTCCGAAGCAGCCACACGCAGGCTGTGCGCCAGCTTGAAGTGGCGCAGCGCTTCCATCTGCTGCTCCAGGTCGTCCTCGGGGATGCGCGTCAGGCGTTCGCGCAACTCGCTGGCCAGCTCCGGGGCCAGTGGCGGGCTGAACAAGCGGCCTTCATTGAGCAGCTCGTCGAGCAACAGCGGGTACAGCGCAATTTGCTCGGCAATCCACGGGCTGGCAGCGCACAACGTCAGCAGACGGCGCAAAGCGCCGGGGTTTTCGGTCAGCAGTACCAGGTAGGCAGACCGCCGCGCCACCGCCTCGACCAGCGGCAACACACGCTCAAGCACCAGGTCAGGATTGTCATGCTCCACCGCCTGGGCCAGCAGCCGTGGGATGAAGGCATCCAGGCGCTCACGGCCGATACGCTGCATCGAGCGCAGCTGCGGGCTGGAGCGCAGGCCGGCCAGACGCCGCAGGGCTTCGACGGGCTGCTTGAACCCGGCCTCTTCCAACTGCCGGCCAGCGGCTTCCTCGTCCTGCGCCTGCTCCCATAGCGGCGACCATTCGCCCCCCACCACCAGTTCGCCCTCACCGTCTTCGTCATCCGGGTCGGCGATCACCTGGCGGAAGTGCCAGTCGATACGGCCACGCCAGTACATCAGCTGGTCGTGGAAGCTGTGCCAGTCGGCAAAGCCGAGCATATAAGCCACCCGCGCCTGGTCCGTTTCGCCTTCAGGCAACATTTGCGTCTGCCGGTCGGCGATGGCCTGGATGGCGTGCTCGGTATAACGCAGGAACTCATACCCCTCGCGCAGCTCGGCCACCACCGCCGGCGGCAGGTAACCCTGCCCCTCGAGGGTGGCCAGCACCTTGAGCAACGGCCGTTGCTGCAGGCTGAGGTCGCGCCCGCCGTGGATCAGCTGGAAGGCCTGGGCGATAAACTCCACTTCGCGGATGCCGCCGGCACCCAGCTTGATGTTGTCGGCCATGCCCTTGCGCCGCACCTCCTGCTGAATCAGCTGCTTCATGGTGCGCAGCGCTTCGATTGCGGAAAAATCCAGGTACCGGCGGTACACGAACGGCCGCAGCATTTCCTGCAACTGCGCGCCGGCCGCCTGGTCGCCCGCCACCACCCGTGCCTTGATCATCGCGTAGCGTTCCCAGTCACGGCCCTGGTCCTGGTAGTACTGCTCCAGGGCATTGAAGCTGAGCACCAGTGCGCCGGCCGAGCCATAGGGGCGCAGACGCATGTCGACGCGGAACACGAAGCCGTCGACGGTCACCGGGTCCAGCGCCTTGATCAGCCGCTGGCCAAGGCGGGTGAAGAACTCCTGGTTTTCCAGCGAGCGCTTTACCCCTTCGGTTTCACCGCCTTCGGGGAAACCGAAGATCAGGTCGATGTCCGACGACAGGTTCAGCTCCACCGCCCCCAGCTTGCCCATGCCCAGCACCACCATGTGCTGCGGCTGGCCGCTGCGGTTGCCGATGGGGGTGCCGAACTGCTGGCAATGGCGCGGGTACAACCATTGGTAGGCTTCGTCGATGGCGGCATCGGCAAGGTCAGACAGGTCGCGGCAGGTTTCGCCAAGCGCCGCCTGGCGGGTGATGTCGCGCCAGATGATGCGCAGCTGCTGGCGGTTGCGCGCGCGGCGCAGGTTACGTGCCAGCTCGTCGTCGCTTTGCGCAGCCTGGGCAGCCGCCGCGATTTGCCCGCGCAGTTGCCCCGGCGCATAACCCCGCTCCAGCTCGCCACTGGCCAGCAGATCGAAGAGCATGGCTGGCTCGCGCTGGGCCAGGCCCAGAACAAAGTCGCTGGCGGCAGCAACCTGATCGAATTGTTGCCGGTGCACCGTGCTCCAGGCGTTCAGGTCGAGGTCAGGGTGAGCGGCCACTGCATCGCTCAGGAATTGCTGGTTGCGAGCGACCAGTGGCTGGAGGGTGGCGGGCAGATCGGACGGCAAAGGCAGGCGCATGGTCTATCCTTGATCGGCGTGAAATAGAAGGGAAAAAGCGGCCAAGGGGAAGCCGGACCACGGTTGGACTGTCGTACAAAAGTTGGAAATAGCTGAAAAAAACGAAAACTTGGCAACAAACATCAAGAAGTACCCGTTCGCATCACAATGCCAACCACCATGAACGTTTTTCCTCACAAGCCAAGGTGCGACCAAACGTCGCAGAAATGTAGTTTTACTACTACTCATGTCGTGCAAAAGCATGAAATGCGCAAGCAAATGTAGTAAAACTACACGGCGCCGGATGACACCCCGGTAATCCAAGAATTCACGACGTCTGCCCATAAGGCCAGTCGCAATCTCAGGCAATCGATTCTGGTTGCCTTTCCGCCCTGGAGCAAGCCATGCAAGACCTCGATCCAATCGAAACCCAGGAATGGCTGGATGCCCTGGAGTCGGTCCTCGACAAAGAAGGCGAAGACCGCGCTCATTACCTGATGACCCGTATGGGCGAGCTGGCCACCCGCAGTGGCTCCCAGCTGCCGTATGCGATCACCACGCCATACCGCAACACCATCCCTGTCACCCACGAAGCACGCATGCCTGGCGACCTGTTCATGGAACGCCGCATTCGCTCGATGGTGCGTTGGAACGCCTTGGCCATGGTCATGCGCACCAACCTGAAAGACTCGGACCTGGGCGGACACATCTCCAGCTTCGCCTCCAGCGCCACCCTGTACGACATCGGTTTCAACTACTTCTTCCAGGCCCCGACCGAAGAACACGGCGGCGACCTGATCTTCTTCCAGGGCCACGCTTCGCCGGGCGTCTACGCTCGCGCCTTCATGGAAGGCCGCATCAACGAAGACCAGATGAACAACTTCCGTCAGGAAGTCGACGGCAACGGTCTGTCTTCGTACCCGCACCCATGGCTGATGCCTGACTTCTGGCAGTTCCCGACCGTATCGATGGGTCTGGGCCCGATCCAGGCTATCTACCAGGCGCGCTTCATGAAGTACCTGGAAGCCCGTGGTTTCATCCCGGCCGGCAAGCAGAAGGTCTGGTGCTTCATGGGTGACGGCGAGTGCGACGAGCCGGAATCCCTGGGCGCAATCGCCCTGGCCGGCCGCGAGAAACTGGACAACCTGATCTTTGTCATCAACTGCAACCTGCAGCGCCTCGACGGCCCGGTTCGTGGCAACGGCAAGATCATCCAGGAACTCGAAGGCGTGTTCCGTGGCGGCGGCTGGAACGTCAACAAAGTGGTCTGGGGCCGTTTCTGGGACCCACTGCTGGCCAAGGACACCAACGGTGCCCTGCAGCGCCGCATGGACGAAGTCATCGACGGCGAGTACCAGAACTACAAAGCCAAAGATGGCGCGTACGTTCGTGAGAACTTCTTCAACACCCCAGAGCTCAAGGCCATGGTCGAAGACCTGTCCGACGACGAGATCTGGAAGCTCAACCGTGGCGGCCACGACCCGTACAAGGTCTACGCGGCGTACCACCAGGCTGTGAACCACAAAGAGCAGCCGACCGTCATCCTGGCCAAGACCATCAAGGGTTACGGCACCGGTGCTGGCGAAGCCAAGAACACTGCGCACAACACCAAAAAGGTCGACGTTGAGAGCCTGCGTCACTTCCGTGACCGCTTCGACATCCCGGTCAAGGATGCCGACCTTGAGAACCTGCCGTTCTTCAAGCCGGAAGAAGGTTCTGCCGAAGCCAAGTACCTGGCCGAGCGCCGCGCAGCCTTGGGTGGCTTCGTACCACAGCGCCGTGCCAAGAGCTTCAGCGTACCGACCCCATCCCTGGAAACGCTGAAAGCGATCCTGGACGGCTCGGGCGACCGCGAAATCTCCACCACCATGGCCTTCGTGCGTATTCTGGCGCAGCTGGTCAAGGACAAGGAAATCGGCCAGCGCATCGTGCCGATCATCCCGGACGAAGCCCGTACCTTCGGTATGGAAGGCATGTTCCGCCAGTTGGGCATCTACTCGTCGGTCGGCCAGCTCTACGAGCCAGTCGATAAAGACCAGGTGATGTTCTACCGCGAAGACAAGAAGGGCCAGATTCTCGAGGAAGGCATCAACGAAGCCGGCGCCATGTCGTCGTTCATCGCTGCCGGTACCTCGTACAGCTGCCACAACCAGCCGATGCTGCCGTTCTACATCTTCTATTCGATGTTCGGCTTCCAGCGCATTGGCGATCTGGCCTGGGCCGCTGGCGACAGCCGCACCCGTGGGTTCCTGATCGGCGGTACCGCCGGCCGTACCACCCTGAACGGTGAAGGCCTGCAGCACGAAGACGGTCATAGCCACATGATGGCGGGTACCATCCCGAACTGCCGCACCTACGATCCGACCTACGGCTATGAGCTGGCGGTGATCATCCAGGACGGCATGAAGAAGATGACCGAAGAGCAGCAGGACATCTTCTACTACATCACCGTGATGAACGAATCCTACCAGCAGCCAGCCATGCCGGCCGGTGTCGAGGAAGGCATCATCAAGGGTATGTACCTGCTGGAAGAAGACACCCGCGAAGCCGCGCACCACGTACAGCTGATGGGCTCCGGCACCATCCTGCGCGAAGTCCGCGAAGCGGCGAAGATCCTGCGTGAGGAGTTCAACGTCGGTGCCGACGTGTGGAGCGTCACCAGCTTCAACGAACTGCGTCGCGACGGCCTGGCCGTAGAGCGCGCCAACCGCCTGAAGCCTGGCCAGAAGCCACAGCAGACCTACGTCGAGCAGTGCCTGAACGGTCGCAAAGGCCCGGTCATCGCCTCCACCGACTACATGAAGCTGTTCGCCGAGCAGATTCGCCAGTGGGTGCCGAGCAAAGAGTTCAAGGTCCTGGGTACCGACGGTTACGGTCGCAGCGACAGCCGCAAGAAGCTGCGTCACTTCTTTGAAGTCGACCGCCACTTCGTGGTACTGGCTGCCCTGGAAGCCCTGGCTGACCGTGGCGAGATCGAACCCAAGGTTGTGGCTGACGCCATCGTCAAGTTCGGCATCGACCCGGACAAGCGCAACCCACTGGACTGCTGAGGAGTATTTTTAAGTGAGCGAACTCATTCGCGTACCTGACATCGGCAGCGGTGAAGGTGAAATCATCGAGCTGTTCGTCAAGGTCGGTGACCGTATCGAGGCTGACCAGAGCCTGCTGACCCTGGAGTCCGACAAGGCCTCCATGGAGATCCCGGCTCCCAAGGCCGGCGTCATCAAGGAACTGAAGGTCAAGCTGGGCGACCGCCTGAAAGAAGGCGACGAGCTGCTGGTGCTGGAAGCTGAGGGTGCCGCTGCTGCGGCGCCTGAGGCTCCGGCCGCGGCCGCTGCCCCGGCAGCTGCGCCAGCGCCCGCCGCTGAAGCCGCCCCTGCGGCTCCGGCCGCAGCGCCGGCTGCTGCCAGCGTGCAGGACATCCACGTGCCGGATATCGGTTCGTCGGGCAAGGCCAAGATCATCGAAGTGCTGGTCAAGGTGGGCGACACCGTCGAAGCCGACCAGTCGCTGATCACCCTGGAATCCGACAAGGCCTCCATGGAGATCCCGTCGCCTGCCGCTGGCGTGGTCGAAGAAGTACTGTGCAAGCTGGAAGACGAAGTCGGCACTGGCGACCTGATCTTCAAGCTGAAAGTGGCGGGCGCTGCCCCGGCTGCTGCCCCGGCCCCAGCTGCTGCCCCGGCGCCAGCCAAGGCCGAGGCTGCTCCGGCCGCCGCGCCTGCAGCTGCTGCCCCTGCTGCTGCCCCTGCACCGGCTGCTACCGCACCGGCTGCTGGCAACAACGCCAAGGTTCACGCAGGCCCGGCTGTTCGTCAGCTGGCCCGTGAATTCGGTGTCGAGCTGGGCGCAGTTGCTGCGACCGGCCCGCACGGCCGCATCCTGAAAGAAGACGTGCAGGTTTACGTCAAGGCGATGATGCAAAAGGCCAAGGAAGCCCCGGCTGCCGCCGGTGCAACCGGTGGCGCTGGCATCCCGCCGATCCCTGCAGTGGACTTCAGCAAGTTCGGTGAAGTGGAAGAAGTGGCCCTGACCCGCCTGATGCAGGTCGGTGCCGCCAACCTGCACCGCAGCTGGCTGAACGTACCGCACGTTACCCAGTTCGACTCCGCCGACATCACCGAGCTGGAAGCCTTCCGCGTTGCACAGAAGGCCGTGGCCGAAAAAGCTGGCGTGAAGCTGACCGTGCTGCCACTGCTGCTCAAGGCCTGCGCCTTCCTGCTCAAGGAACTGCCGGACTTCAACAGCTCGCTGGCACCAAGCGGCAAAGCCATCATCCGCAAGAAATACGTGCACATCGGCTTCGCCGTGGACACCCCGGACGGCCTGCTGGTCCCTGTGATCAAAAACGTCGACCAGAAGAGCCTGCTGCAACTGGCTGCCGAAGCCGCTGCACTGGCCGAGAAGGCGCGCACCAAAAAGCTGTCGGCCGACGACATGCAAGGTGCCTGCTTCACCATCTCCAGCCTCGGCCACATTGGCGGCACCGGCTTCACGCCGATCGTCAACGCGCCGGAAGTGGCTATTCTGGGCGTCTCGAAGGCGACCATGCAGCCAGTGTGGGATGGCAAGGCCTTCCAGCCGAAGCTGATGCTGCCGCTGTCGCTGTCCTACGATCACCGTGTGATCAACGGCGCTGCCGCCGCGCGCTTCACCAAGCGTCTGGGCGACGTGCTGGGCGATATCCGCACCATGCTGCTGTAAGGCAGCCCGCTGCCCCTCCCCGGAGGGGCGGTACCCTTTTCGAGCTGCCACGCTCGTACCTCAACCCCGTCAATTGGCGGGGCTTTTTTTGTCCGGCGAAAGTATTCGGCGCCTGGGAGATCGAGCGCCGCCCGCGCGGCGGTCGATCTCCCAGGCGGCAAAAACCCCAAGGCGATCTAAGTTTTCCGCCCCACCCGCCGATAACCTGTCCACAGCATCAAGCATGGCCGCTTGCCAGCCCTCGGGACATGATGCAACCTTGCCGAATCCGCTGCCGCTACATGGCCGCGCTCCCTGTTCAAGCGAGTCTTCGATGAAAAGCCAAACCGATGCCGCCAGCCGTGTGGCGGCCGAGGTCGTCACGCCGTTACCCGTGCCCTCGCGGCTCGGTATGCTGCGTTTCGAAAGGCTCAACGAAGCCACCTGGGCCATGCTCTATCTGGACCCGGCCTGCGAGCGCCATTTTGGCCTGCACGCCGCCGACCTGTGTGCGCTGGTGGACGCGCCGTACGCCAGCCTGATGGAACCCGAGGCCCGTTACCGGCTGCACGACGAGATCCAGCTGCAACTGGCCCAGCGCGGCTACTACCGCGTGCGCTACTCCCTGCACACGCCAGGCAAGTTGCTGCGCCTGCTGGAGACCGGTGAAGCCTACAAGCAGCACAACCGCCAGCTGTTGCGCGGCTACATGAGCGTGCTCGACGACCAGCCCGACGACCCTGGCGAGAGCGCCAGCGACCTGGAGTCGCGCAACAACCGCCTGCAACTGGCCCTGCAACTGAACCAGCGTGCCCAGCAAGAACAACTGGAACACCTGGAGCGCGTACGCGGTCAGCAGGACCTCATCCTGCGCCTGGCGCGTCAGCGCTACAGCGCCGAGAACTCCCTGCTGGAAGCCGCCCAGCTGATCACCCAAAGCGCCTGCGAAATCTACAAGGTCGACAGCGCCAGCATCTGGCACCTGGACGACCAGCGCCTGGAACCGATCACCGCCTGGTACCGTGACGCACAGGAGCATCGCCAGCCTGAAGCTATCGATGCCAGCCGCTTCCCCGACTACCTCGAGGCGCTGCACGCCAGCCGCGCCATCGACGCCCACAACGCCGGCCACGACCCACGCACCCGCGCCCTGACGCAAAGCCTGCGCCCGGAAAACAAGGCCATGCTCGATGCCAGTATCCGCGTTGATGGCCAGGTGGTCGGCGTACTGTGCCTGGAGCAGAGCGGCCAACCACGGGCCTGGCAATCGGACGAAATCGCCTTTGCCGGCGAGCTGGCCGACCAGTTCGCCCAGGTCATCACCAACCACAACCGGCGCGCTGCCGCCAGCGCATTGCACTTATTCCAGCGTGCAGTGGAGCAAAGCGCCAGCGCCTTCCTGCTGGTCAATCGTGATGGCCGGGTGGAGTACGTGAACCCGAGCTTCACCGCCATCACCCAGTACAGCACTGACGAAGTGCAAGGCCGCCACCTGGGCGAACTGCCTGCACTGGAAAACCTGAGCGAACTGCTGTTCGACTCGCCCTCCAGCCTGGCCATGGGTAATAGCTGGCAGGGTGAGTTCAAGAGCCGGCGCAAGAACCTGGAGCCCTACTGGGGCCAACTGTCGATTTCCAAGGTGTACGGCGACAATCGTGAGCTGACCCATTACATCGGCATCTACGAAGACGTCACCCAGACCAAGCTGGCCCAGCAGCGCATCGAGCGCCTGGCCTACACCGACAACCTGACCAACCTGGGCAACCGCCCGGCGTTCATCCGCAGCCTGGACGAGCGCTTTGTCCGTGATGGCGAAAGCACGATGTGCCTGCTGCTGGTGGACATCGACAACTTCAAGCGCATCAACGACAGCCTCGGCCACCAGACCGGCGACAAGCTGCTGATCAGCCTGGCCCGGCGCCTGCGCAACAGCCTGCACAGCGGTGGCATCCTGGCGCGCTTTGCCAGTAACGAGTTCGCCGTGCTGCTCGACGACACCAGCCTGCAAGATGGCCAGGGCGTTGCCTTGCAGTTGCTGAGCACACTCGACAAACCCATGTTCGTCGACAACCAGCTGATCAACGTCACCGCCTCGGTAGGCCTGGCCTGCGCGCCGCTGCATGGCACCGACCCGGCCAGCCTGATGAAGAACGCAGGCCTTGCGCTACACAAGGCCAAGGCCAACGGCAAGCACCAGGTGCAGGTGTTTACTGAAGTGCTCAACGCCGAGGCCAGCTACAAGCTGTTCGTCGAGAACAACCTGCGCCGCGCCCTGACCCAGAACGAGCTGGAGGTGTTCTACCAGCCCAAGATCTGCCTGCGCAGCGGCCGCCTGCTGGGGCTGGAAGCGTTGTTGCGCTGGAACCACCCCGAGCGCGGCATGATCCGCCCGGACCAGTTCATCAGCGTGGCCGAGGAAACCGGCCTGATCATACCCATCGGCAAGTGGGTGGTCCGCCAGTCGTGCCGCATGAGCAAGCAACTGCGTGAGGCCGGCCTGGGCAACCTGCACGTGGCCATCAACCTGTCGCCCAAGCAGTTTTCCGACCCGGACCTGGTGGCGTCAATCAGCAGCATCCTCAAGGAAGAAGCCCTGCCCCCGCACTTGCTGGAGCTGGAGCTGACCGAAGGCCTGCTGCTGGAAGCCAGCGAAGACACGCACCGCCAGCTGGACGAGCTGAAGGCCTTGGGGCTGACCCTTGCCATGGACGACTTCGGTACCGGTTATTCATCGCTGAGCTACCTGAAGAAGTTTCCGATCGACATCCTCAAGATCGACCGTAGCTTCATCAACGAAATCCCGGATAACCAGGACGACATGGAAATCACCTCGGCGGTGGTGGCCATGGCCCACAACCTCAAGCTGAAGGTGGTGGCCGAGGGTATCGAGACGCCGGAGCAACTGGCGTTCCTGCGTCGGCACCGCTGCGACGTGGGCCAGGGCTACCTGTTCGACCGGCCGATCCCTGGGCGCGAGCTGGCCGAACGGCTGAAGCGTTATCCGCGCGGACCAGTGGCCTGACAGCGGCGTAATCCTCGGGCACTATAGAACCTATTCGGGCCCTATCGCCGGCAAGCCAGCTCCCACAGGGACCGCACAGATTTCCAGACCTGTGATATCCCTGTGGGAGCTGGCTTGCCGGCGATGGCCCAACACCTATCCCACTGAAAAAACACAGAGGAACGGCCATGGTCCTGCGTTCGGAAATCCTGGTGAACAAAAACGTCATGCCAACTGCGGAGCAGGCCCTGCCTGGCCGCGAAACGCCAATGAGCCTGCCCGAGTTCCACTACGTGTTCGAAGGCACCCCGCTGCTCGGCCCCTTCTTTGAAGGCGCCATCGACTTCGCCATCTTCGGCCTGGGTTGCTTCTGGGGCGCGGAGCGGCGCTTCTGGCAGCGCGAAGGCGTGGTCAGCACCGTGGTCGGCTACGCCGGCGGTTTCACCCCGCACCCTACCTACGAAGAAGTCTGCTCGGGCCTGACCGGCCACACCGAAGTGGTGCTGGTGGTGTTCGACAAAGACAAGGTCAGCTACCGCGAGCTGCTGGCGATGTTCTGGGAACTGCACAACCCCACCCAAGGCATGCGCCAGGGCAACGACGTCGGCACCCAGTATCGCTCGGCCATCTACTGCACCAGCCCTGAACAGCTGGAACAGGCCAAGGCCAGCCGCGACGCCTACCAGGCCGAACTGACCAAAGCCGGCTTTGGTGAAATCACCACCGAAATCGACCAGGCACCGACCGTGTATTTCGCCGAGGCGTACCACCAGCAGTACCTGGCCAAGAACCCGGACGGCTACTGCGGCATCGGCGGCACCGGTGTATGCCTGCCACCCAGCCTGCAAGGCAACTGAGCCATGACCACGATGACCCTGTTCCACTCGCCCTTGTCACCTTTTGTGCGCAAGGTCATGGTGGTGCTGCACGAGACCTCGCAGCTTGAGCGCGTAAAGCTGCAAGCGGTAAACATCAGCCCGGTGAGCGGCGACCCGCAGCTCAACCAGGACAACCCGATCGGCAAGATCCCGGCCCTGCGCCTGGACGACGGCACCGTGCTGCATGATAGCCGGGTGATCTGCGAGTACCTCGACCTGCAACACGTCGGCCTGCCACTGCTGCCCCGTGAAGGCTCGGCGCGCTGGCGGCGCATGACCCTGGTGTCGCAGGCCGATGCGATCATGGATGCGGCGGTGTCCTCGCGCTATGAAAGCTTCTTGCGGCCAGAGGACAAACGCTGGGATGGCTGGTTGCAGGCGCAGAGCGACAAGATCCGCCGTAGCCTGGCCAACCTGGAGCAGGAGCACCTGCCCGAGCTGATGTCCGGGTTCGACCTGGCGGCGATTGGCGTGGCCTGTGCGCTGGGGTATCTGGATTTGCGTCAGCCGGAGTTTGGTTGGCGTGAACGCCAGCCAGGCCTGGCTGCCTGGTATGCAGAGGTGGCCAAGCGGCCGTCGATGGTCGCCACATCTCCAGTTGCCTGACAGGGCCTCTTCGCGGGCACGCCCGCTCCCACAGGTAGAGTGCTGTGGGAGCGGGCGTGCCCGCGAAAGCTTCACCTAGGTAATGCAGGAAACAGCTGCCCAATCCTCAGGGCCAGCCACCGCCCGATTTCTCTGTCCTCCCTCATGCCGACCTCCCCACCCGCGCCCAGTCCAGCCGACGGGTCAGCACCATGAACACCCCCAGCAAGCCAAAGCACAGCAGCGATCCCATCAGCAGTGCATAGTCTTCGGCACTCAGCAGCCCATAAAGCAGCGCATACAGCGCCGCCAGCCCAGCCGCAAACCCGACCCCTCGTCCCAGGCTGCGCAACACATGGCTCAGGTAGAAGCCGATCAGCAGCACACACGCCGAAGCCGACAGCCCGTACGCCAGGCCAAAGCCAATGTGCTCGGACAACGACAGCAGCAGCAGGTAGAAGAACGCCAGCGCCACGCCGACCAGGATGTACTGCACCGGGTGCACACTCAGGTTCTTCAACACTTCGAATAGAAAGAAGCCGGCGAAGGTCAGCGCAATGAACAGCAACGCGTATTTGATCGCCCGTTCACTCTTCAGGTACTGGTCCACCGGGTCGACAAAGCTCACGCCGAAGCTGCGCTCGCTGAAATCTGCGCACTGCCCGGCGGTGGCGCACTGGCGCAGGGCATCCTCAAGGTTGGTGGCGAAGAACGACGTCTGCCAGTGGGCGCTGAAGCCCTGGGTATCGATGTCACGGCGGTTGGGCAGGTAGTTGCCGACAAAACTCGGATGCGGCCAGTTGGCGCGCATGCCCACGTTGCTGGTGCGCCCCACCGGCACGATGTGCAACTGGCCGGTGCCCTGTAATGCAAGGTCGAAGCCGTAGCTGAATTCCCGTGCCTGCATGCCGTCCAGCCCCGGCAGGCTGGCATGCACGCCACCGCGCATCCAGTCGAGCTGGGTGCCAGCCTCGAACGGCACCTTGTGTTCGTCCAAGCTCAGCTCCAGGCCATTCTCGATGCCGCGGATATCGCTGATGCCCACCACCAGGAAGGGTTTGTCGAAGCGGTAGTCGTCGAAGTCCTTGTCGATGCCCCAGCGCTCCGGGAGCTTGAAACGGCCGCTGATACGCCCTTTGGCGTGGAACAGCCGGGCCTGGTAGATGCCGCGGGCACGCAGTTCGGTGTCCACGCCAAGGTCGGCGGCGAAGGTTTCCGGCAGGAAGTACAGGTGGCCGGCAATGGTGCTGGTTTCCTGGGTGCGCTCGCCGTCCTTTTCGATCCAGCGGCGCTGGTACTTGCGGTACGGCACCACCAGCAGCGGGCCGCTGAGCTGTTGGTCGAAGCTGGCACTTTGGGCAATGTCGCGCAGCACGTTGTCGCGCAGGGCCTGGCGTTCATCGATCAGGCCGTTGATCAGCAGCAGCGGAATGAGCAGCAGCAATATGAGTACGGCGATCATGCCGAGTTTGTAACCGAGGGTCTTGTTCATGGGGCCTCCAGTGGCAGTGGGCGCAGTGTCTGCGTCTTGCGTGGAGGCTGTGTGAAGAGCCTGTGTGGTTTGAGTGTATTTGGGGCTGCTGTGCAGCCCCGGCAATCTCAGCTGATACGCCGCACCGGCAGCCACAACCGCACCCGCACCCCGCCATCGACGTTATCCACCGCCAACGCCCCGCCATGCAGTTGCATCACCTCGGCCACAAAATTCAGCCCCAGCCCGGTGCTCTTGCGCCCGCTCCCCGGCCGCGGCAGCGAGTAGAACCGCTCGCTGACCCGCCCGATGGCATATGCCGGTATCGCCTGCCCCTGGTTGAACAGGCTCAATGCCACCCGCTCGCCGTCGCGCTCCAGGTCAAACAGCAGGGCGCCACCTGCGGGGGTGAAATCCAGTGCGTTATCCAGCAGGTTGGCCAGCGCCTGGCGCATCAGGAACGGATCACACAGCAAGCGCAAACCCGCCGGCACCCGCTGACGCACGTGCAAACCGGCGCCTTCGATCCGCGCCCCATGAGCCAACAGCAACTCGTCCACCAGCGCCGCCAGCGCCACCTGCTGTTCATCCTCCAGGGCCTGCATCTGCTCGACCCTGGCCAGGTTGAGCAGGCGCTCGACCATCTGCTGCAAACGCTCGCTCTCGCGCTCGATGTTGCCGGCAAAGCGCGCGCGCTGGTCGGCGGGCATGCCCTCGTCCTGCAGCAGCTCGCAAGCCCCACGAATGGCCGCCAGCGGGCTTTTCAGTTCGTGCGTCAGGGTATGCACATAGCGCTCGACATAAGCCTTGCCCTCCAGCTGGGTGCGCATGCGTTCCACCGCCTGGGCCAGGTGCGCCAGCTCGCCGCCCTTGTAGTGCGGCAACGCGGCACGCTCGCCTTCGCTGACCGCCTGGGCATAACGCGCCAGCCGGCGCAGCGAGCGCGCCAGCCACCACGACAGCGCCGCGCCAATCAGCAAGCCCAGGCCGATCAGCCCCAGACCCAGCGTGAGCAGGCGCCGCTCGGAACGGTCGATGTACGGCTGCAGCGAGCTGTTGGGTTTGGCCACGGTGACCACGCCGATGATCTTGCCGTCGTCGATGATCGGTGCGCCGACGTGCATCACCGAGGTGTTTTCATCATTGGGGTCGCTGCGGGTGGAGCGGGCGCCGTACTGGCCGCGCAGGGTCAACAGCACGTCATTCCACTGCGAGTAATCTTTGCCCAGCGCCTCACCGCTGGAGTCCAGCAGCACGATGCCCTTGGCGTCAGTCACATAGATGCGGTGGCTGACCTGGTTCTTGGCCAGGCCCCAGATCTGCGCGCCCGGGCTGCGCGAGCCGTAGGCCTTGAGTACTTGCGGCAGGCGGCTCTGGCTCAAGGTGCCGGCCTTGACGTCATCGCGCAGGATCTCGGCCAACAGGTTGGCGGTGTCGACCAGTGTTTCTTCGGATGACTGGCGCACCACCGGGCGGATCTGTTCACGCACCGTGTTGAGCAGGAAATAGCCCGCCAGGCCGACGAACAGGAAGTACACCAGAAAAATCCGGATGCCCAGGCGCATCAGGCGTGGTCCGGGCTGTAGCTGTAGCCGAGGCCGCGGTGGGTCTGGATCGGCTCGGCGTCACCCGCTACCTGGCGCAGCTTGGCGCGCAGGCTTTTGATATGGCTGTCGATGGTGCGCTCGTAGCCTGCATCGGAGGCCACCCCCAGGGCATCAAGCAGCTGTTCTCGGCTGAATACCCGCTGCGGCTGCTCCAGCAGCGATTGCAGCAGGCGGAATTCGTGGCGGGTCAGCGTGAGTGGCTGGCCGCGATAGGTGATCTGCATGCGCAGGGTGTCGAGCTGGAACAACGCCGCATCGGTGGCAGACTCGGCCCTGGGGCCCATGCGTTTGAGGATCGCCCGCACTCGCGCAGCCACTTCACGCGGGCTGAAGGGTTTGACCACGTAGTCGTCAGCACCGATTTCCAGGCCCACCACCCGGTCGATTTCACCGTCGCGGGCACTGAGGAACATCACCGGCACTTCGGTGAAACGGCGCAATTGGCGGCAGGTTTCAAAGCCACTGATGTCGGGCAGGCCGATGTCCAGGATGATCAGGTCAGCTGGGCGCTGTCGCTGCTGGTCGAGGGCGGCGCCGCCCAAGGTCACCCATTCGGTGCTGTGGCCGTCGGCCTGCAGGGCATAAACCAAGGTGTCGGCGATGGCGGCTTCGTCTTCGACGATGAGGATATGGGGCATCGAGCTACAAGCCTCAAGCTGCAAGCTTCAAGTGAAAGCGGATCACGTGAACTTACACTGATCTGTTCTCACTTGCAGCTTGCAGCTACTGCTTAGCAGTCAGGCTTGCCAGCGGTAAACTTCTTGGCCGGGTTGACCGCGGCCTTGAACTCGCGCAGCGCCTTGGAGCCCACCAGCAGCGGATAATTGAAGCTGCTGCGGTCGACCAGGTTCACCTCCACGGTGCGTTTCACATCACCCAGACATAGCTCCAGGTCCACTACCGGGCGCTTGGAGATTTCCGGCGCATCGCCTTCTTCCTCTTCATCGGCACGGCCTTTGATCTTGCTGATGCGCGAGACCTTGTGCTCATACACCTTGCCATCGGAATCCTTGGTCGCCAGGCGGAAGCGCACCCATTCCTCGCCATCGCGGATGAACAGCTCGATGTCCTTGGCCGACAGCGACGCGGTGAAGGCACCGGTGTCCATCTTGGCTTTCAGGGTTTCGCCCAGCTCGGGCAGGGCGATGTTCTCGTACCGGCCGTATATCGTAGGCTCGGCGGCCATGACTGGCAGCGCCAACAGTGACAACATGGCAAACAGAGATTTCACAAGCAGGCTTCCTTGAGAAGGGTCAGTGCTTAGACTGCACTGGCAGGATAGGTTCGCTGTGCCAAGCCTAATCAACATAATGTGAAACATTTGTTGCCGCCGCAGGGCATTGGACATTTGGCGTAGGCCACGGCCCTGCTTATCATTGCCAACCGTTAATCTCCCACAACAAGAGTCTCTTTATGCGTCGCCTGCTGACCGGCATTCTCACTGCCACTCTGCTGCTGCTCAATACGGTGGTGTTGATCTGCCCGCTGCTGGTCTTCGCCCTGCTCAAGCTGGTGTTGCCGGGCCGTGGCCGCGACTATGCCTCGTGGGCGGTGATGTGGGTGGCCGAAACCTGGTCGGAAATCGACAAGGCCATCTTCGCCCTGTGCATTCCTACCCAGTGGGACATCCGCGGCGTGGAGAACCTGCGCAAGGACACGTCCTACCTGGCCGTGAGCAACCACCAGAGCTGGGTCGATATCCCTGCGTTGATCGAAAGCCTCAACCGCCGCACGCCGTTCTTCAAGTTCTTCCTCAAGAAGGAGCTGATCTGGGTGCCGCTGCTCGGCCTGGCCTGGTGGGGGCTGGATTACCCGTTCATGAAGCGCTACAGCAAGGCGTTTCTGGAAAAGCACCCCGAGCTCAAGGGCAAGGACCTGGAAATCACCAAGGCGGCCTGCGAGCTGTTCAAGCGCCAGCCGGTGACCGTGGTGAACTACCTGGAGGGCACCCGGTTTACCGAAGCCAAGCGCCAGCAGCAACAGTCGCCGTATCGCTACCTGCTCAAGCCCAAGGCAGGGGGCGTGGCGTTTGTGCTCGCAGCATTGGGCGAGCAGCTGGATGCGTTGCTGGACGTGACCATCGTGTACCCCGGCAACCAGGCACCGGGGTTCTGGGCGTTGCTCAATGGCAGCATTAGCCGGGTGATTATCGACATTCAGGTGCGGGAGCTGGACCCGGCACTGTGGGCGGGGGATTACGAGAATGATCCGGCCTTCCGCCAGACTGTGCAGGCCTGGGTGAATCAGGTGTGGGTGCAGAAGGACCAGCGGATCGAGCAACTGCGCTCGGAGATTGGCTAAGCCGTCATCCTGGACCGGCCTCTTCGCGGGGCAAGCCCGCTCCCACAGATACTCCACCCTTCCCCAGGTGTGTGCGGTACCTGTGGGAGCAGGCTTGTCCCGCGAAGAGGCCAATGAATACCCGACAAATGCCCGATTAAAACCCAGGCTAATAATCGACATTAGGATTACTTCTTTGTCACACCCCACCTAAGTGGATAAAAATCGATCAAAGCACAATTACAAAAAGCCTGGATCGATCAATGGCCAACCCATCTAGCTCCACCCCCGCCCAGCTTCGCCGTGTCCTCGGCCTGCCCGCTCTGGTGTTCTTCGGCCTGGTCTACATGGTCCCACTGACCATCTTCACCACCTACGGCATCGTCACCGAACTCACCGGTGGCCGCACCGCCGGCGCCTACCTGGTCACTCTGGTGGCCATGCTGTTCACCGCTGCGTCCTACAGCTTCATGGTCAAACGCTTCCCGGTTGCAGGCTCGGCCTATTCCTACACCAACATGGCCTTCGGCCCCAACATCGGCTTTCTCGCCGGCTGGTCGTTGCTGCTCGACTACCTGTTCCTGCCGATGATCAACTACCTGCTGATCGGCCTGTTCCTCAACATTGCCTTCCCGGCAGTACCCGCCTGGGCTTTCGTGCTCGCCTGCATCGCCCTGGTGACAGTGCTGAACGTGGTCGGCATCAACTCGGTGGCAAAGACCAGCAACCTGATCGTTGGCGCGCAGATCGTGTTTATCGGCGTGTTTGTCGCGCTGTCCTGCCAGACATTGGCCGGCCAGCCGCTCGACCTGCTGTCGCCGCTGCTGGGTGACGGCAGCAAACCGGGCTTCGGCCACTTGATGGCGGGCGCAGCGGTGCTGTGCCTGTCGTTCCTGGGCTTCGACGCTGTGTCGACCCTGGCCGAAGAATGCCGCGATGCACGCCGCGACGTGCCAAGGGCGATCATCCTCACCACCCTGTTTGCCGGTTTGCTGTTTACCCTGCTGGCCTATGTCAGCCAGCTGGTGCTGCCGGGCAGCAGCTTTGCCAATGCCGATGCAGCGGCCAACGAGGTGATGTTCAAGGCGGGCGGGCAGTTCCTCACCAACTTCTTCACCGCCGCGTATGTTGCGGGCAGCCTGGGTTCGGCGCTGGCCTCGCAGGCGGCGGTGTCGCGCATCCTGTTCACCATGGGCCGCGACAACGTGCTGCCACGCCGTAGCTTTGGTTACCTGTCGCCGCGCTTTGGTACGCCAGTGTTCGCTATTTTGCTGGTGTCAGCCTTCTCGCTGCTGGCGCTGGTGATCGACCTGGCTACCCTCGCCTCGCTGATCAGCTTCGGCGCGCTGGTGGCGTTCTCGGCGGTAAACCTGGCGGTGGTGAAGACGCATCTGTTGGATGATGCCAGCAAGCGTAATGTAAAGGGGCTGTTTAGCTATGGCGTGGTGCCGCTGGTAGGGTTGGGGCTGACACTGTGGCTGTGGACCAGCCTGTCGGCGCTGACGCTGGTGATTGGCCTGTGCTGGTTTGCCTTGGGCCTGGCCTACTTGGCGATACTGACCGCCGGCTTCCGCCGCCCCGTGCGCCTGGTGGACTTCACAGAAGCCGCCTGACCCAATAGCCCAAGGTCTGCGCGGCCCCTTGTAGGAGCGGCCTTGTGCCGCTCCGCTCCTACAGGACGGCGCCAGCCTTCCACAGCGGTGATACCCACACTGCCCCTACAACCCCCTAGACCGAAGGCTGGGCCAACGGCGCCGGCGTAGTCCACAAACTACCCAAATTCTGCAATAACGACCCGGCAATCCCCTGCTGCCCCAGGTACTGCAGAATCAACGGCGCAAACTGCCCGATCATCCCCGTGTCCATCCCCAGCGCCTTGAACGCACTGTCCAGGTCGCTGCGGTTTTCCACGTTATTGCCCAGCGCGTTGCTCAGGGCCGACTGGCTTTCGCTGTTCTTGCCCAGCAAATCGCCCAAGCCACTCAAGCCGCCCAGCGCATTGGCCCCGGCCAGCAGGTCCAGGCCAGGTACCGCTTTGGTCAGTTGCCCATAGTCATCGGTACTCAGGTTATTGCGCGCCAAGCCCAGCATTGCCCCTGCCCCACCCACGGCCTGTTCGGGGGTGATCTTCAATTCGCTGCCCAGGGTGTTCAGCAGATTGGCCTGTGCCTCGGGTGCCTGTACTTGGCCCTGCTGCTTCTGAGTTTGCATGGCGGACACGGCGTTGGCAGCGTCGCTGAGGTTGAAGGCGAACACCGGGCTTGCGGCCAGAGTCATCAGGGTTGCCAGGGTGAATGCTTTCATCAGGAGGGACCTCGTGGGCCGGGATGGCCGGGGAAACGAGGCTTTTGACTCGGCGTTCCGGGGTTTGTTCCGAGCCGGTTGTCGAGGCTATCAAGCAGCCCAGGTCAGTGGTACCAACCTGTCATTTCTATCAGTAGCGCTATGCGCTCGACATCCTAATACTGGTAACAACAATTCACATCAAGCAGGCCAAGATGATGAAGAAGCACCCTGACTCTGACCGCACACCTCATTCCTCTGCCTACACCCCCTACGGTTATGCAATTAATGCACCCGAAGAGCAACGTCTCTTGGCGTTCAATGGCCAGCTGCGAGATGCATTGACAAGTTTCTATACCCTTGGTAACGGTCATCGCATTTACAATCCCGTCCTGCAGCGATTTCACTCAGCTGACGGGTTAAGTCCGTTTGACGCAGGTGGTATTAATGCATATGCCTACTGTAGTGGCGATCCAGTCAATCGGTTAGATCCATCAGGTCAAAGCTGGCTGAGTCCATTTAAAGGCATCGCCAACCTATTCGGGCGGACCAGAAGTCGTGATAGAGTTCAAACCCAAGCACAACTGCAACCCAAACTAACCCCAGAAGAACTACAATCTGCTCGACGACAGGGCAAAGAGCCCCCATCCTTTGCTCAAACTGAATCGGAGGATCTACTGCTTCCGAACTATCAATACATTGAAGACAAATTGCCTCCACGGGTACAGCAACAACTTTCCCAGATTCGGGAGCGTAGAAGAATAATCCATGCTGACTTGAGATATATGAGAAGACATCCCGACAACGCCCCTGAGCACATGAGGGCAGAACTGAAGCGTCTCGGTGAATCATCGTTGCGCCTTCGCAGTCGCTTACGCAGCGATCTCACGCAACCCGTCAGTTTCTCGCCAAAGTATTCAACTGCCATTAATGAAATTTCGTCCTCAACTCCAGACGCTAGTCTCATCAGGCGTTAGTGTTCCGCAGGCGTGTTTACTGCGAAGCTTCCCCAAGAACTTGGTGCAAGTGCTCATATCGTCGGGGGCTGCTTCGCAGCCCTTTCGCGACACAAGGCCGCTCCTACAACGGGCGATGCAGACTTTAAAGTCGGTGATGCAACCGTAAAAAAGCCCCTCGACAGGAGGGGCACTTGTTACTCGACGCTGATTACGCCGCACCCCACATCTTGTGCGGGTCAATCACAAACTTCTTCGGCACACCCGCATCAAACTCGCCATACCCTTCCGGCGCCTGATCCAGGTTGATCACCTGCACCCCTACCACTTCTGCAATGTTGATACGGTCCCACATGATCGCCTGCATCAGCTGGCGGTTGTACTTCATGGTCGGGGTCTGGCCGGTGTGGAAGCTGTGCGATTTTGCCCAGCCCAGGCCAAAGCGGATGCTCAGCGCGCCGATCTTGGCGGCGGCATCTACCGCGCCTGGGTCTTCGGTCACGTAAAGGCCCGGGATACCGATGTTGCCGGCAACGCGGGTCACTTGCATCAGCGAGTTCAGCACGGTAGCCGGGGCCTCATGCTTGGCACCTTCGTGGCCATGGCCACGGGCCTCGAAGCCGACGGCGTCGACGGCGCAGTCCACTTCCGGCTCGCCAAGAATGTCGATGATCTGCTCGTGCAGCGGGGTGTCCTTGGACAGGTCGACCACTTCAAAGCCCTGGGACTTGGCGTGGGCCAGGCGGGCCGGGTTCAGGTCGCCGACGATGACGCAGGCAGCGCCCAGCAGGCGGGCCGAGGCTGCAGCGGCCAGGCCGACCGGTCCAGCGCCTGCAACGTATACGGTGCTGCCTGGGCCTACGCCAGCCGTCACGGCACCGTGGTAGCCGGTGGGCAGGATGTCGGACAGGCAGGTCAGGTCACGGATCTTTTCCATGGCCTTGTCGCGGTCCGGCAGTTTCAGCAGGTTGAAGTCGGCGTATGGCACCAGCACGTACTCAGCCTGGCCACCGGTCCAGTCGCCCATGTCGACATAGCCATAGGCACCACCGGCGCGGGCTGGGTTGACGGTGAGGCAGACACCGGTGTGCATCTCTTTGCACGAGCGGCAGCGGCCGCAGGCAACGTTGAAGGGTACCGACACCAGGTCGCCGATTTTCAGGCGTTCGACGTCACGCCCCATCTCGACGATTTCACCGGTGATTTCGTGGCCCAGGACCAGGCCAACCTGGGCAGTGGTACGGCCGCGGACCATGTGCTGGTCGGAGCCGCAGATGTTGGTGGAGACCACCTTCAGAATGACGCCGTGTTCGATCTTCTTGCCGCGCGGATCCTGCATTTTCGGGTAGTCGATGTGTTGCACTTCGACCTTGCCGGCGCCGAGATATACCACTCCACGATTGCCAGACATTGCTTTTACCTCGCTTGATTTTTATTTATGCAGCGTTGGTTGAAGCGCCGCCATCCGTGGGCGGCATGTGTTACTGGAATGCAGGAGATTGTGGGCCTGATAGGGCGGGTTGCACTGACTGGAAGCGACAGAGGGATGTCTTTTAGCGGCAGGCACAAAGGTGTGAGGCCATTCGCGGGACAAGCCCGCTCCCACAGGCTCACCGCTCTTTCGAACATGGCGATGAACCTGTGGGAGCGGGCTTGTCCCGCGAAGAGGCCGGTACAGGATGTCAGAGAACGACAGTCCGATTTGCGTTGAGGAACACCCGCCGCTCGATGTGATACCCCACAGCACGCGCCAGGGTCAGGCATTCGATATCCCGCCCCTTGGCAATCAGGTCTTCCGGATAGTGGCTGTGGTCCACCACCTCGACCCCCTGGGCAATGATCGGCCCTTCGTCCAGGTCGTTGTTGATGTAGTGCGCCGTGGCGCCCACCATCTTCACGCCCTTGTTGTAGGCCTGGTGATAAGGCTTGGCGCCCTTGAACCCTGGCAACAAGGAGTGGTGAATGTTGATCGCCCAGCCATCCAGGCGCCGGCACAGCTCGGGCGACAGCACCTGCATGTAACGGGCGAGAATAACCAGCTCGGCGCCGGTTTCCTCGATCACCTGCAGGACCTTGCGCTCTTGCCCCGCCTTGTCATTGGGGTCGAGTGCGAAGTGGTAATAGGGGATCTTGTGCCAGTGCGCCAGGGGTTCGAGGTCGGGGTGGTTGGACACCACTGCAACCACGTCCATGCCCAGCTGGCCGATGCGCTGCCGGTACAGCAGGTCGTTCAGACAGTGGTCGGCCTTGGACACCATGATCACCACTTTCGGGCGGTGGTTCGGTGCGGTCAGCTCGAAAGCCATGCCGAACGCTTCGCTGCGCTCGGCCAGGCCGGCACGGAAGCCCGTTTCGTCGAAATCGTCCGGCTGGCGGAATTCGACACGAATGAAGAAGCGCCCCGACTGCCGGTCATCGAAGGAGTGGTGCTCCGTCACGTAGCAGCGCTGCTCGAAGAGGTAACGCGTCACCACGTCGACGGTGCCGAGCATGCTCGGGCAGTCGGCGGTGAGAATCCAGGTATCCGGTGCCCGACTCATGTTCTGCTCTCCTTAAGCCTCGATGCTCAGGCCGTATTCGGCCGAAGCGTCCTGCAACCACAGCCACCAGTAGTCGGCAAAGCTGCGGCGAATCACCAGCTCCCAGGTGTCTTCGGCGGTACGGCGGATCACCAGTTGCGACTTGGCGAACACAGTGCCCACGGCCTTGCCCACCGGGAAGTTGTTCGGGTGAACATCATAGCTGGTGGATTTCATCAGCACTTCGCGCACGTTCGGGCCGCGCAGTTCCAGCAGGCTTTGCCCGCCGCTGACGTTGACCACCTGAATATGCTGGCCTTCAAGGGCTGCACGCAGCTTTTGCTCGACCGCCAGTTCCTGGCCACCGGGCACGATCAGCAGCCACTCGTCGGGGCCGACCCATTGCAGCGACATGTCGTTATTGGCGACCACAGTCAGGGCTACTGGCAGCTCCAGGCCCAGGGCCTTGTGCACGCCGGCGGCGAATTCCGGGTTATGGCCGTCGCCACGCAGGGTCAGGTGGCCAAGGAACTTGCGTTCACGCAGGGTCACGCCTGCGTTCTTGCGGCCTTTGCCAACCAAGCTGGCCAGGTCGGCGTGGTGCAGTGGCGACTGGGCCTTGGCCTCGGCGCCGGGGTTTTGCTGGAAGACGTTGATAGCGCTCATTTCTTACCTGCCTTGAATTCTGTTGTCCGTAAGACCAGAGGTCACATGCAATGCCCGAATGCTAGCGGTGGCCTGTGGGAGCGGGCTTGTCCCGCGAAGAGGGCGGTAAGGCCACCATCGCATTCGCGGGGCAAGCCCGCTCCCACAGGGCTTGCATTTCAAGCAGACCTATCTCAGGGCCTTAGACGTTCTGCCGCTCACCCTTCGGATCGAAGAACACCGAAGACACGATTTCCGCTTCGATCACGCTGCCATCTGCCTGCGGCGAGTAGACACGCTCGCCCATGCGCTTGAGGCCGCCTTTGACCACACCCATGGCGAATGAATAGCCCAGGGAGTTGGATGCGTAGCTGGAGGTAACGTGGCCAACCATGTCCATCGGGATCGGCTGTTTAGGGTCGAACACCAGTTGGGCGCCTTCCGGCAGCCACTTGGTCGGGTCGACCGGCTTCAGGCCTACCAGCTGCTTGCGGTTCTCGCGCACGCAGTCTTCACGGTTCATGCCACGCAGGCCGATCCACGAGAACGGCTTGTTACGGCCAACGCACCAGCTCATGTTCAGGTCGTCCGGGTTCATCGAACCGTCGGTGTCCTGGCCCACGATGATGAAGCCCTTCTCGGCACGCAGTACGTGCATGGTCTCGGTGCCATACGGGGTCAGGTTGTACTTTTTACCGGCCTCGATGATCTGTTCCAGCACGCCCATGGCGTAGTTGGCCTGCACGTTGACTTCGTACGACAGCTCACCGGTGAACGAGATACGGAACACTCGGGCCGGCACGCCGCCGACGTTGCCTTCCTTCCAGGTCATGAACGGGAAGGCTTCCTTGTCCATGTCGATGTCGGTCAGCTCGCTGAGCAGCTTGCGGCTGTTGGGACCGGACAAGGTCATGGTGGCCCAGTGGTCGGTAACCGAGGTGAAGTACACCTTCAGCTCTGGCCATTCGGTTTGGTGGTACAGCTCCATCCACTGCAGCACGCGGGCAGCGCCGCCGGTGGTGGTGGTCATGATGAAGTGGTTGTCGCCAACGCAGGCGGTTACGCCGTCGTCGAAGACCATGCCGTCTTCCTTGCACATCAGGCCGTAGCGGGCCTTGCCCACATCGAGCTTGGTCCAGGCGTTGGTGTAGATGCGGTTGAGGAACTCGCGCGCGTCCGGGCCCTGGATGTCGATCTTGCCCAGGGTCGAGGCGTCCAGCAGGCCCACGCTGTCGCGCACGGCCTTGCACTCGCGGGCCACGGCGGCATGGATGTCTTCACCGGCTTTGGGGAAGTACCAAGGGCGCTTCCACTGGCCAACGTCTTCGAACTCGGCGCCGTTCTTCACGTGCCAGGCATGCAGGGCGGTGAAACGCACGGGTTCGAACAGGTGGCCACAGTGGCGGCCCGCTACCGCGCCGAACGTGACCGGCGTGTAGTTGGGGCGGAACATGGTGGTACCCATTTCCGGGATGGTGATGCCGATCGAACGGGCGGCGATGGCCAGGCCGTTGATGTTGCCCAGTTTGCCCTGGTCGGTACCGAAGCCCAGCGCGGTGTAGCGTTTTACGTGCTCAACCGACTCGAAGCCTTCACGGGTGGCCAGCTCGATACCGGCGGCGGTCACGTCGTTCTGCTGGTCGACGAACTGCTTCGGCCCCTTGGTGCCTTTGTCGTGCGGCACCTGGAACAGTGCCACGGTGGCCTCTTCCTTGCGCGCCACGGTTTTTGGCAAGGTGCCGACAGAGGCTTTGAAGCCCGCCTCGGTGGCTGCGCGAACGCCGCCTTCGAAACCGTCGGCAATCACATCACCAAGGGCGTAGACGCCGTTGATACCACCCACGCACTCACGTTTCTGCGGTGCATCGCCCGGCACGAAGCCGAGGATGTCGTCACGCCATACCGGGCGACCGCCCAGGTGCGAAGCCAGGTGCACGATCGGGCTGTAGCCACCGGAGGTTGCGATCAGGTCGCACTCAAGGGTTTCGCCTGGGCTGGTGACTTTGTGCGCCTGCACATCGATGGCCGCCACGCGGGCGCCGGTGACATGCTTGCTGCCTTTGGCCTCGACCACGGCGCTGGAGGTGAGGATGCGGATGCCTTTGGCACGCGCCTCTTCAACCAGCGAGCCCCGTGGGTTGTGGCGGGCATCGGCGATGGCGACCACTTGCAGGCCAGCGTCGTGCCAGTCCAGCGCGGCGCGGTAGGCGTGGTCGTTGTTGGTCGACAGCACCAGCTTGCGGCCCGGGGCCACGCCGTAGCGGCGAACGTAGGTGGAGACTGCACCGGCCAGCATGTTGCCCGGTACGTCGTTGTTGCCGTACACCAGCGGGCGCTCGTGGGCGCCGGGCGCCAGCACCACGCGTTTGGCGCGTACACGGTGCACACGGTGGCGTACCTGGCCGATCGGTGCGCGGTCACCGAGGTGGTCGGTGAGGCGCTCGTGAATGGTCAGGAAGTTATGGTCGTGGTAGCCGTTGACCGTGGCACGTGGCAGCAGGGTTACGTCCGGCAGCCCTTCCAGCTCTTTGATCACGGCGTTGACCCAGTCGGCGGCAGGCTTGCCGTCGAGGGTTTCGCGGCTGTCGAGCAGGCTACCGCCAAACTCTTCCTGCTCGTCAGCCAGGATCACACGGGCGCCGCTGCGCGCAGCAGCCAGTGCAGCGGCCAGGCCAGCAGGGCCGGCGCCGACGATCAGCACGTCGCAGTGCTGGTTCATGTAGTCGTAGCTGTCCGGGTCGTTCTGCAGCGGTGCACGGCCAAGGCCTGCAGCTTTGCGGATGTACTTCTCGTACGTCATCCAGAACGATTTCGGGTACATGAAGGTTTTGTAGTAGAAGCCCGGCGGCATCATGCTGCCGCCCACCTTGCCGAGGATGCCCATGACGTCGTTGTTGACGTTCGGCCAGCCGTTGGTGCTGGTGGCGACCAGGCCGGCGTACAGCGCCTGCTGGGTGGCGCGCACGTTCGGGATCTGGGTGGCTTCGCTGGAACCGATCTGCAGGATGGCGTTCGGCTCTTCAGTGCCGGCAGCGATGATGCCGCGTGGGCGCGAATACTTGAAGCTGCGGCCGACGATGTCTACGCCGTTGGCCAGCAACGCAGCGGCCAGGCTGTCACCGGCATAACCCTGGTAGGTCTTGCCGTTGAAAGTGAAGTTCAGGACCTTGCTGCGGTCGATGCGGCCGCCGCTGGCGAGGCGATAGGTCTGGCTCATACTTTTTCCCCTTGGCCTTTGACGGTCGACGGTGCGTTCGCAGCTTTACCGTTGGCGGTCACTTGCGGCTTTTCGCCAATCTTGTAGGTTTCCAGAATTTCGTAGGTCACGGTGTCGCGGGTGACGTTGAAGTACTGGCGGCAACCGGCAACGTGGTCCCACAGTTCATGGTGAATACCGCGTGGGTTGTCACGGTAGAACATGTAGGTACCCCACTCCTCGTCGGAGCAAGCGGCAGGGTCCAGCGGGCGGGCGATGTGCGCCTGGCCAGAGGCGTGAAACTCTTCTTCGGAGCGCAGCTCGCCGCAGTGGGGACAGAAAATATGCAACATGACGGTGTCTCCGGTTAGTGGGCGACGGCGGCGGCGCCGTGTTCGTCGATCAGTGCGCCGTTGTAGAAACGGTCCATGGAGAACGGCGCGGCCAGCGGGTGCATTTCGCCCTTGGCCAGGCTCGCGGCAAAGACGTTGCCCGAACCGGGGGTCGCCTTGAAGCCGCCAGTACCCCAACCGCAGTTGAAGAACATGTTCTTGACCGGGGTCTTGGTGATGATCGGGCAGGCGTCCGGCGAGGTGTCGACGATGCCGCCCCACTGGCGGTTCATGCGCACGCGCGAGAGGTTGGGGAACATCTCGACGATGGCCTGCAGGGTGTGCTCGATCACCGGGTACGAGCCGCGCTGGCCGTAGCCGACCCAGCCGTCGATACCGGCACCGATTACCAGGTCGCCCTTGTCGGACTGGCTGATGTAGCCGTGCACGGCATTGGACATGATCACGCTGTCGATGATCGGCTTGATCGGCTCGGATACCAGCGCTTGCAGCGGGTGCGATTCCAGCGGCAGGCGGAAGCCGGCCAGCTTGGCCATGTGCCCGGAGTTACCGGCGGTGACCACGCCGACGCGTTTGGCGCCGATGAAGCCTTTGTTGGTTTCCACACCAATGACCGCGCCGTTTTCCTTGCGGAAACCGATCACTTCGGTCTGCTGGATCAGGTCCACACCCAGGGCGTCGGCAGCGCGGGCATAGCCCCAGGCCACGGCGTCGTGGCGGGCCACGCCACCACGGCGCTGAACGGTTGCGCCAAGGATCGGGTAGCGGGTGTTCTTCGAGCAGTCCAGGTACGGGATTTCGGCCGCGACCTGGGCGGTGTTCAGCAGCTCGCCATCGACGCCGTTGAGGCGGTTGGCGCTGACGCGGCGCTCGGAGTCACGAATGTCCTGCAAGGTGTGGCACAGGTTGTAGACGCCGCGCTGGGAGAACATCACGTTGTAGTTGATGTCCTGGGACAGGCCTTCCCACAGCTTCATGGCGTGCTCGTACAACTGCGCCGACTCATCCCACAGGTAGTTGGAACGCACGATGGTGGTGTTACGGGCGGTGTTGCCGCCGCCCAGGTAACCTTTCTCGATCACGGCAACGTTGGTGATGCCGTGCTCTTTGGCCAGGTAGTAGGCCGTGGCCAGGCCATGGCCGCCACCGCCGACGATAACCACGTCGTACACCTTTTTAGGGGTGGGCGTGCGCCACATGCGCTGCCAGTTTTCGTGGTGGCTGAGGGAGTGTTTGAAGAGGCCGAAGCCCGAGTAGCGTTGCATGGTCGTTTACTCCACTCAGCGGTAAACAGGGAAGTCTGCGCACAGCGCCGCGACGTTCTTCGCCACATCGGCTTCGACGTCTGCGTCACCGAGGTTGTCGAGGATGTCGCAGATCCAGCCGGCCAGGGCCACGCACTGCGCAACCTTGAAGCCGCGGGTGGTGACGGCCGGGGTGCCGATGCGCAGGCCCGAGGTGACGAACGGCGACTGTGGGTCGTTCGGCACGGCGTTCTTGTTGACGGTGATGTGCGCGCGGCCCAGGGCGGCGTCGGCATCTTTGCCAGTGAGGCCCTGGCGGATCAGGCTGACCAGGAACAGGTGGTTGTCGGTGCCACCGGACACCACGTCGTAGCCGCGGTCGATGAACACCTGGGCCATGGCCTGGGCGTTTTCGATCACTTGTTGCTGGTAGGCCTTGAAGCCAGGCTCCAGCGCTTCCTTGAAGCACACGGCCTTGGCGGCAATCACGTGCATCAGCGGGCCGCCTTGGGCACCCGGGAATACAGCGGCGTTCAGCTTCTTCTCGATCTCTTCGTTCGACTTGGCCAGGATCAGACCGCCGCGAGGGCCGCGCAGGGTCTTGTGGGTGGTGGTGGTAACCACATCGGCGAACGGGATCGGGTTCGGGTACAGGCCAGCGGCAACCAGGCCGGCTACGTGGGCCATGTCGACGAACAGCAGCGCACCCACCTTGTCGGCAATGGCGCGGAAGCGTGGGAAGTCGAGGGTCTTGGAGTAGGCCGAGAAACCGGCAACGATCATTTTCGGCTTGTGCTCGACCGCGAGGCGCTCGACTTCGTCGTAGTCGATCAGGCCGGTGCCGGTGTTGATGCCGTACTGCACTGCGTTATAGAGCTTGCCCGAGGACGACACTTTGGCGCCGTGGGTCAGGTGGCCACCGTGGGCCAGGCTCATGCCGAGGATGGTGTCACCGGCCTGCAGCAGGGCCAGGTAGACGGCGCCATTGGCCGACGAGCCGGAGTGCGGCTGTACGTTGGCGTAGTCGGCACCGAACAGCTGCTTGGCGCGCTCGATGGCCAGGGCTTCTACTTTGTCCACGTGCTCGCAGCCACCGTAGTAGCGCTTGCCCGGGTAGCCTTCGGCGTACTTGTTGGTCAGGCCGCTGCCTTGGGCCTGCATGACGCGCTTGCTGGTGTAGTTCTCCGAGGCGATCAACTCGATGTGATCTTCCTGGCGCTGTTCCTCGGCATTCATCGCCGCCAGCAGTGCGTCGTCGTAACCCTGGATCTGGTCTTGCTTGCTGAACATCGTGTATCTCCCGGCAGCGATCGTTTTTTTGTCGTGGGGCACTGTGGCCCTTTGTGGCGATGGTATGACTGGCGGGGTCGGGTCAGATGCCTGCGCACGCCTTGCAATGGCGCGTTTACGACATTGCCTTTGGGTTGATGCTGCCGGCCTCTTCGCGGGGCAAGCCCGCTCCCACAATGATTGCTGTATGCATGGCCATTGTGGGAGCGGGCTTGCCCCCCGAAGAGGCCGACGCAGATCCCACTGAAAGCAGCTTGTATAGGCAACCGCTGAATCGATGGTTTAGAGTGCTGTTCTGCGTCGTTCACAGGACCGTGTCATGACAGATAAGAGCCAACAATTCGCCAGCGACAACTATTCCGGTATCTGCCCCGAAGCCTGGGCGGCGATGGAAAAGGCCAACCACGGCCACGACCGCGCCTATGGCGACGATCAATGGACCGAGCGCGCCTCGGAATACTTCCGCAACCTGTTTGAAACCGACTGCGAGGTATTTTTCGCCTTCAACGGCACCGCCGCCAACTCCCTGGCCCTGGCCTCGCTGTGCCAGAGCTACCACAGCGTCATTTGCTCCGAGACCGCCCACGTCGAAACCGACGAATGCGGCGCGCCGGAGTTCTTTTCCAACGGCTCCAAGCTGCTGACGGCCGCCAGCGTCGACGGCAAGCTGACGCCAGAGTCCATCCGCGAAGTGGCGCTGAAGCGCCAGGACATCCACTACCCCAAGCCGCGGGTCGTGACCATTACCCAGGCCACAGAAGTGGGCACCGTGTACCGCCCCGACGAGCTGAAGGCGATCAGCGCGACCTGCAAGGAGCTGGGGCTGAACCTGCACATGGACGGCGCGCGCTTTACCAATGCCTGCGCATTCCTGGGCTGCAGCCCGGCCGAGCTGACCTGGAAGGCCGGTGTGGATGTATTGTGCTTCGGCGGCACCAAGAACGGCATGGCGGTGGGTGAAGCAATCCTGTTCTTCAACCGCCAACTGGCCGAAGACTTCGATTACCGCTGCAAGCAGGCCGGTCAACTGGCGTCGAAAATGCGCTTCCTGTCTGCGCCATGGGTGGGGCTGCTGGAAGATGGCGCCTGGTTGCGCCATGGCAACCACGCCAACCATTGCGCGCAGTTGCTGGCATCGTTGGTGAGTGACTTGCCGGGGGTGGAGCTGATGTTCCCGGTGGAGGCCAACGGGGTGTTCCTGCAAATGCCGGAGCCTGCGATTGAAGCGCTGCGCGGCAAGGGGTGGAGGTTCTATACCTTTATCGGCAGCGGCGGGGCACGGTTCATGTGTTCCTGGGATACCGAGCAAGAGCGGGTGCGCGAACTGGCAGCGGATATCCGCAGTATCATCACCGCCTGACAGGCCCCAATCGCTGGCAAGCCAGCCCCCATATGGACCACACAAGGCTCAGGCCTGTGGTGATCCTGTAGGAGCTGGCTTGCCGGCGTTGAAGCCCACACCGATCTAAAGCCTGAACCCACCCATCTGCCGCGCCAGGTCATCAGCCAAGCCACGCAACGCCTGGCACTCTTCACGGCAGCCCTGAACTTCCGCCGCCGTCTCCCGGGCCAGGTCAGAAATCCCCTGCACCGTGCGGTTGATCTCTTCGGTCACCGCTGACTGCTCTTCGGTCGCCGTGGCCACCTGATGGTTCATGTCGCTGATGTGTTCCACCTGGTCGGTAATCGCGCCCAACGACGCCCCGGTACGCTGGCTTGATTCAACGCCACTGCCGGTCGCCTGCTGCCCCGCCTGCATCGAGCTCACCGCCGAACCCGCGCCCTGCTTCAGGCGCTGGATCATCTGCTGCACTTCGTCGGTGGACAGTTGCGTACGTCGCGCCAGCGTTCGCACCTCGTCGGCCACCACAGCAAACCCGCGCCCCATCTCCCCGGCCCGCGCCGCCTCGATGGCTGCGTTCAGCGCCAGCAGGTTGGTTTGTTCGGAAATGCTGCGGATCACCGCGAGAACTTCATCAATAGAGGCGACTTCGTTGGCCAGCTGGCTGACGGCATCGGCTGCCTTGACGATGTCGCCCGACATGCCCTCGATGCCCTGAATCGAACGCCGTACCACCTCACGCGCCTGCAAGGCTTCATCCCGTGCCGACTGCGAGGCCTGCGCCGCATCACCCGCATTGCGGGCAATGTCCTGCACCGTCAGGCCCATTTCGTGCACGGCAGTGGCAACCATTTCGGTCATTTCCTGTTGCCGCCCTGAGCGCTCGGCCGTGTTGTCCACCACTTGGGTTACCTGCTCAACCGCACGATGCAGCCGTTCGGAGGTGTGCAAAACCTCGCCAATCAGGCTGCGCTGGCTGTCGAGAAAGCGGTTGAAACCCCGGGCCAGGTCACCCAGCTCATCCTGGCGCGAGTCATCCAGGCGGTGGCTAAGGTCGCCTGCGCCACTGCCAATCTGCACCAGCGCAGCGGTAACGCGGCGGATAGGCCGCACCAGGCCGCGCGCCAGCAGCACCACCAGCAGCAGCGACACCAGGGCCACACCGCCACCGATCAGGCTGGTCAGCCATACCGCCTGATGCATTTGCGCGTAGATTTCCGACTCCGGCACCTCGGCCACCAAGGTCCAGTCAAGGTCGCGCAGGGGCAGGCCGAGTGCCAGATACCGTTCACCGTCACGGCTGAAGCGGCTGCTGCGCAGGCCTTCGCCGCCCGTCATTACAGCCTTGGCAGCGTCCGTACCGAGTTGCTCGGTGAGCTGGCGCTTGCCACTGAAGGCAGCGTCCGGGTGCACCTGGATCAGGCCATCGTTACGTACCAGAAAGACCTTGCCATGCTCGCCAAAGCTGAAGTCGTGAATCAGCTTCGACAGCTCGGTCATGCGCAGGCCCATGCCGGCCACGCCCACCAGCTTGCCAGCCTTTTCCACGCGATAATCGATGAACAGCGCCAGCTCCCCAGTGGCTCCGTCGATGTCGATGTTGATAAACCGCTCGGCGCCGCTGTCGATGTAGCCGTAGAACCACTTGTCCTTGGGGTTGCTGCGGCTGAGGGTACGGTCCAGGCCATTTTCGTTGTAGTAATGGCCGGTTTCGGTCGAGGCAAACAAGGTGGTGAAGGCGCGGTTGCGCTGTTTGGCGGCGCCCAGGTATTCGATGAATGCCGCAGCCTGGGCGGGGTCTTCACCGGCAGCCAGCCAGTCGCGCAGCAGCGTGTTGCCGGCAATGTCCGCCGCAGCCACCAGTGGCTGGCCGAGCATGCGCTCGATGTCATTGCGGATGGCCTCGACACTGGCAGGCAGGGCAGTGTCGACCAGGTAGCGGTCGGTGAGGCGGTTGAGCGCCACGGTGAAGATGATGACCACCACCAGGATGCTGGCCAACAGGGCTGCGCCCATGCTGGTGATCAACTGCCACTGGATGCTTTTACGCCAGATACGCATGCCCCTACTCCCCCGCACATTATTGTTTTGCGAGAAGTGTATACACTTGCGTATCCAGTTAATCCAGTGACCTGGAACAATGAGTTGGGGCTTTGGGGCGCAAAGCGCCCCAGCTATCGATCAGGACTCTGCAATGGTCCGCACGATGGCGTCCACCGTGGCGTCGATCTGCGCCTGGGTACGCGCAAGGGTCTGCTGATGTTCTTTCTGCAGTTCAACCTGTTTGGAGCACAGGTTAAGGGCAGCCAGCACCAGCAATTTGTCACCGATCAGGGTCGGGTACTGACGCTTGGTTTCGTTCAGGGCGGTGTTGAGCATCCGCACCGCCTGGGCCAGGGTTTCTTCCTGGCCTTCGGGCGCCTTGATCGAATAGTCGATGCCGAGAATCGACACGACATTGACCGGCTGCTCTTGCAATCTCATGCGCCAGCAACGCCAGCGCTGGCGCGATCAACCAGGGCCTGCAGGCGGGCGGCGGTGCTGCCGTTCTTCTCTTCCTGCTCCATCAGCGACAGCTGCAGGGTTTCGTTTTCTTCCTTGGCCTGGGCCAATTGCGTGCCAAGGGCGGTGTTCTGCTCGGTGAGTTGAGCGTTCTTCTGCATCAGGTCGCTGACCAGTTGCTCGATTTGATTCAGGGAAGCTTCCAGCATGGGTCTATCTCAGGTTGTTGCGAGGGGCGCACACGATAAAGAAAAGCGCGGCCCATCGCCATTAAAAATCGGATTCACAAGGTGTCTGGCCCGCAGATTGACAGGGTAATCACCCCCTTGTTCCGACCTGGGTCAACCGCCGGTCAGGAAAAGGTTAGCGCGCTCACAAATTTAGCGGGGCGCGCTCAAGACTGGCCAGTCACGACCGATAGCCCGGCAAGTCATGTTTTGTCGCACTTCGCGCACTCTTTATCCCTTGCCTGGATCTTCCCCTCCATGTCTCTACGCAACATGAATATCGCCCCGCGCGCGCTGCTCGGCTTCGCGCTCATCGGCCTGCTGATGCTCGGCCTTGGTATCTTCTCACTGGTGCAAATGGGCAACATTCGCCAGGCGGGCGTGGCCATCGAGCAAGTCAACGTGCCCAGCATCAAGATCCTCGACGAAATCACCGCGCTCAACCTGCGCATGCGCACCCTGTCCTATCGACTGCTGATCAACCGCGAGCCTGCCATCCAAAGCGATACCCTCAACCTGCTAGACCAGCGCAACAGCCAGATCGACCGTGCGCGCCAGGCCTATTTGCCGATGATCGCCGCCGGTGATGAACAGGCGGCGTTCGACCAGTACGGCCAGTTGCTCAACCAGTACCGCCAGCTGGAATCGCGCATGCGCAGCCTGAGCCAGGCCGGCCGCGTCGACGAACTGCGCGACCTGCTCAACCGCGACCTGCTGGCCAACTCCGAGCAAATCAACAAGGTCATGGAAACCCTGGTGCGTATCAACACCGAACAGACCCGTTCCACCAACGAGAAGGCCGCCAGCCAGTACGACACTGCCTTCACCCTGGTGATCGGCCTGCTGGTTGCCGCTACCGTGCTGACATTCGCGTGCGCCCTTTTGTTGACCCGCAGCATCGTCAAGCCGATTGATGAGGCGCTCAAATGCGCCGAGCAGGTCGCCGACGGTGACCTGACCCACATCATCCGCGCCGAAGGCACCGACGAAGCCGCCCGCCTGCTGCGTGCCATGGCCCGCATGCAAGACAAGCTACGCGACACCCTGCAGCAGATCGCCGGCTCCGCCACCCAGCTGGCCTCGGCGGCCGAAGAATTGAACGCCGTCACCGACGAAAGTGCCCGTGGCCTGCAACAGCAGAACAACGAAATTGAACAAGCCGCCACTGCCGTGACTGAAATGACCAGCGCGGTGGAGGAAGTGGCGCGAAATGCCGTGAGTACCTCAGAGGCATCCAGTGAAGCCAGCCGTTCCACTGGCGACGGTCGTGACTTGGTGATGGAGACGGTGGGCGCCATCGAGCGCATGAGCGGTGACGTGCAGGCCACAGCAAAACTGATCACGCACCTGGCCGAACAGTCGCGCGACATTGGCAAGGTACTCGACGTGATCCGCGGCCTGGCCGACCAGACCAACCTGCTGGCGCTCAATGCTGCCATTGAGGCGGCGCGCGCCGGCGAAGCGGGCCGTGGCTTTGCCGTGGTAGCGGATGAAGTGCGTGCGCTGGCGCACCGTACCCAGCAGTCGACCAGCGAGATCGAACGGATGATTGGCAGCATTCAAGGCGGCACGGAAGAGGCAGTGGAGTCGATGCGCACCAGCACTGAACGCGCCGAGTCGACGCTGAACATCGCCCGCGGTGCTGGCTTGGCGTTGGACACCATTGCCGGGGCGGTGGCACAGATCAACGAGCGTAACCTGGTGATCGCCAGCGCGGCGGAAGAGCAGGCACAAGTGGCGCGGGAAGTGGACCGCAACCTGGTGAACATCAATGACCTGTCGGTGCAGAGTGCTACGGGGGCGCATCAGACCAGTGCGGCGAGTGCTGAGCTGTCGCGCTTGGCCGTGGACCTGAATGGGTTGGTGGCACGGTTCCGTACATGACAATGTTGGGGCCGCTGTGCGGCCCATTCGCGGGACAAGCCCGCTCCCACAGGTTCGGCGCTGGCTTTAGGGATTCTGTTAGCCTGCCAGAGGCTCGGCGCTGGCTTGAGGGATTCTGCTAGCCTGCCAGAGGCTCGGCGCTGGCTTGAGGGATTCTGTTAGCCTGCCAGAGGCTCGGCGCTGGCTTGAGGGATTCTGTTAGCCTGCCAGAGGCTCGGGGCTGGTGTGAGGGCTACGGTGAGCCTCCCCCAGGGTCTGTGCTGATCTGAAGGGTACGGTGAGCCTGTGGGAGCGGGCTTGCCCCGCGAAGAGGCCAGCGTTGCTACCCAACATCCAGAAAACATTCCACACCGCACGCCACTGACATCTCACCTAGTGTTGTCCCAGATCTCACATCAGGGACCCCACATGGACTGTGCCCAATCCCATCTGCTGCGCCGCGGCCGTTTTTCTCAGCCGGGGGGGCTTTACCTGCTGACCACGGTCACTCATGAACGTCAGCAGATCTTCACTCAATTCAACTACGCCCGTGGCGTGATCCAGCAACTGAGACAGGCGGAGCTCGATGGGCTTTGCCGGTCCCTGGCCTGGGTGGTCATGCCCGACCATGTGCATTGGCTGATTGAGTTGCAAAGTGGCACGTTGAGCTGCTTGATGCGCAGGTTCAAATCACGGAGTAGTCATGCGCTCTATCAGCGGGGCATGTCACGCAAGAAAATATGGCAGCCGGGCTATCAGAACCGGGCCTTGCGGCGGAAAGAAAGTGTGCTGCACGTGGCGAGGTACATCGTTGCCAATCCCATAAGAGCCGGGCTGGTTGACCGTGCGGGCGACTACTCACATTGGGATGCTGTATGGATCTGATGGCCCTTTCGCGGGACAAGCCCGCTCCCACAGGTTTACCGAAACCTTCAGACCAGGGGTAAACCTGTGGGAGCGGGCTCGTCCCGCGAATGGGCTGTAACGCAGCCCCGGCTTTACAGGATCAGTAATCGATCCGCACATCCCCTTTCGGCACGCTGCAGCACGACAGGATATAGCCCTCGGCTTCATCCTCTTCGGTGATGCCGCCGTTGTGCTCCATCTCCACTTCGCCGCCCAGCTTGAGCACCTTGCAAGTGCCGCAGATACCCATGCCGCAGGCTTTCGGGATCATCAGGCCAACCTTGGCTGCGGCCGCATGCACAGTCTCGCCCGGGGCGATGCGGATGCTCTTGTCGCTGCCGATGAACTCCACCAGGTTGAGGTCGGATACATCCAGCTCCGGTGCGTCGGCCGCCTGTTCGGCGTGCTCCACCGCATCGGCCTTGGCCTCGGCCGGCGTCGCACCAAACGACTCCTCGTGATAATTCTTCATGTCGAAACCGACGGCTTCGAGCATGCGCTTGACCGCCGTCATATAAGGCGTCGGGCCGCAGCAAAACACCACGCGCTCCATGTAGTCAGGGGCGATCAGTTCCATGAGTCGCTGATTCAGGTAACCGCGGTACCCCGCCCATGGCTCGCCCAGGCCATGCTTCTCGCAAATGATATGCAGGCTGAAGTTGGGGATGCGGGAGGCCATCTGTTCCAGCTCGCGATGGTAGATGATGTCCTTCGGCGAACGGGCGCTGTGCACGAACACCATGTCGACGTTGGCGTTGGTGTCATAGAACCAGCGCGCCATCGACATGACCGGCGTAATGCCGACACCGCCCGACAGGTACAGCGCCTTGCCCGCCGGGAAGTCGATGGCGTTGAACAGCCCCACCGGGCCGTGTACCGGCAGTTCGGCGCCTTCGTGCATGGTGTCGTGCAAGAAGTTGGACACCAAGCCACCCGGCACGCGCTTCACTGTGATCGAAAAACTGTAGGGCACCGACGGCGAACTGGAAATGGTGTAGGAACGCATCACCGGCTTGCCTTCGATCTCCAGCTCCAGGGTGACGAACTGCCCGGGCTTGAAGAAGAACATGATCGGCTGGTCGGCCATGAAGCAGAAGGTGCGCACGTCCCAGGTCTCCTGGATGACCTTGACGCAGCGCACGATGTGGCGGCCGTTGGCCCAGGTCTGGGTAGTGACCGGATTGAGGAAGGTATCGGACATGTTCATCTCCAGCAGCCGACTAGTGGGCCTTTTATGGCTTGGATAATGCGCAAGCTGAGAGCGACGTACATTCCTGCCAGCGACATCGGCGTGCTTATCGCGACCAGCCCCGCGCTACAAGGGCTGGCGCGTCGTAATTCAATTCGGCCATGTCGCCCATGGATACGGTTCGCGGCGTCTTCGGACGCACACTCCACGGCAAATAAACATGCCTGCTGTTTAAACAAAAAGCCGCTGATAACCGCCTTGCGGCAACAACAACGATTAGCCACCTTTTGCCGGCCGCACACGGCCCCGAGGAATACACGATGGACGTCACCGCAACCCTGAGCCTGGGCGATCCACTGGAACCTGCACGCAAGGCTACCGCCGAGATGCTGCAGACCCGCGAGCGCACCTACTCGCTGCCCCAGCCTTTCTACACCGACGAGCGTCTGTTCCAGATCGACATGCAGGAGATCTTCCAGAAAGAATGGTTGATCGCTGGCATGACTTGCGAAATTCCGGCGAAAGGTAACTACATCACCCTGCAGATCGGCAAAAACCCGATCCTGGTGGTGCGGGGTGCCGAAGGCAAGGTGCACGCCTTCCATAACGTCTGCCGCCACCGTGGTTCGCGTTTGTGCGTCAGCGACAAAGGCAAGGTGGCCAAGCTGGTCTGCCATTACCACCAGTGGACCTATGAACTGGACGGCCGCCTGCTGTTCGCCGGCACCGAAATGGGCGCCGACTTCGACATGAAGGAGTACGGCCTGAAGCCGGTGCATGTGAAGGTGGCCGGTGGCTATATCTTCATCAGCCTGGCAGAAAACCCGCCTGCCATCGACGAGTTCCTGGCTACCCTGGAACACTACATGGAACCGTACGACATGGAGAACACCAAGGTGGCGGTGCACACCACCTTGATGGAAAAGGCCAACTGGAAGCTGGTGCTGGAAAACAACCGCGAGTGCTACCACTGCAGCGGTTCGCACCCGGAGCTGCTGCAAACCCTGCTGGAGTGGGACGACACCAACGACCCGCGCGCCAGCCAGGAATTCAAGGACCACGTGGCCGCTTCGGCCGCCGCCTGGGAAGCCGAAAAAATCCCGTACCTGCATAAGAGCCATGGCCTGCGTAACCGTATCGTGCGCATGCCCCTGCTCAAAGGCACGGTATCGATGACCATGGACGGCAAACAGGCCTGCCAGAAGCTGATGGGCCGCATCAAGAACCCGGACCTGGGCTCGATGCGCATCCTGCACCTGCCGCACTCGTGGAACCACTGCATGGGCGACCACATGATTGTGTTCACCGTGTGGCCGATCAGCGCCCAGGAAACCATGGTCACCACCAAGTGGCTGGTGCACAAGGATGCGGTCGAAGGCGTCGATTACGACCCGGAGCGCATGCGCAAGGTGTGGGACGCTACCAACGACCAGGACCGCCGCCTGGCGGAAGAGAACCAGCGTGGCATCAACTCCACGGCGTACCAGCCTGGGCCTTACTCGAAGACTTACGAGTTTGGTGTGGTGAACTTCATTGACTGGTACAGCGACCGCGTGTTGGCCAACTTGGGCGCAGAGCCTGCTCCATACCTGAAAGAGGTGAAGGCGCAGTAAACCATCATCGGTGGCCTGGCAGCGCTCCGAACTTAACAGCGTGAGCGCGCCAGGCAAACCGTATGCTCGGAGATTTCCCTATACCTGGACATCGTGAGGCACCGATCGTAACGACCTGATCCAGCTCGCAGCGGCTGCAAATCCTCTGCCTACATATGCCAACCCACGGCCTACGGTAGAGAGCATCTCGTCCAACATCGTCAAATCCATGAACGTATTCCCCAATAACCGGTGAGTGTCACGTGGATAAGTCCGCATGTAGTGGGCTACTTCACGTGCTGCGGCGAAATTTCCTGTCAAACCACCGCTCAGATTTGTGACCGTATTTCCTAGCGCGATGAGATCCACAGCGCTCTGAACGCTTGGGGTCACCCCGTTGGCAGCGGCGACCACCTGCCCGGCTACGCCAAAAGCGCCGGTCAAACTGAACTGCTGGTTCGAAATTCTGGCTGTAAGCGGTAGCTCCTGATAATCAGCGGGCACGCCGTTAGCCAACCGAGCAGCCGACCTGCGCCCGACCACATTCCTCATTGTTCGAACCGTCGCGCCCGAGAAGGTGGCACCGCTGGAGAGCAAGCCAATGCCCCTGAGTATGACGCCCCAGAATGCACCGTTTGGGTCATGCCGGTTTACCGGATCTCCGCCACAGTAGGCGTACCCATTGATACCCCCCTTGGAAAACGGGCTGAGCGAGTCACAGGTCGTAAAGCGCAAGAGGGTCGGGCCATAGAAGCGACGGCCATTGCCCAACGGATAATTGCCCGTGAGAGGATCACGATGCTGGCCACCAAAAGCCAGCACCGGTGCTGGGCTGGTTTTCATGAAGCCGTAAGGTGAATAAGCGTGCAGACCTGGCAACACGGAGCGCTGCCGGTCTGTCGTCAAAAAATGAGCCGCCATAGGTTATGCACAAGTTTTAATTGTTTGGAATACCGTAGCGGTGAATGAAAGGTGTGGCTACTGACATAAATATCAGGTGAATGACTGCTCATTTTTTGATCAAAGCCAGCAAGGCAGCCTAACTGTTGGGCCACAGAGGACTCCATACACCTTATCCACAGACTCACCAACAGAGTTTGTGAACAAAGCGCGAACATGCAGCGGGTCGGGTGTGGATAAGCGATTCAACGCCTTGAAAATCAGTAATCTGAAGATATCCATGCCCATTTGATCATTTCTTAATCAATCACTCACAAGCCAGGAGCTGCGCGGCTTTCAGGTAGCGCCGAACAGATTATCCACAAACCCGCTAACAGCGATTGTGGGCAAAACCTGCGGGACGCACGCATATCTGTGGCTGAGGAGCCGGCTCACATTTGATCAGTTTATGATCAAAACTCTGTGAGCCCCGTTATATATGGCCCCCAGCCATACACCAACACTTTATCCACACCTTGGCGAACAGATTCCGTGGGCAAAACAGAGTTGCACCTGATGGTTGTGCCATTTCCGTCAAATCTGGCGGTGTGATGGGAAAAGGAGGGACTTATGCACAGGCGGAATGTGCCTGCAACAGATCAGGGGGTGGTTGTGGGAGCGGGCTTGCCCCGCGAAGCTGGCGACGCGGTGCATGGCACCGGCTGCGCCGGTGTTCGCGGGGCAAGCCCGCTCCCACAGAGTGAGGGGGGCTTGCCGAAGAGCGCGTAAGGCTTTAGCGCAGCACGCCCTCTTCCACCAGCAGCTTGAAGATGGCCTCAGCACCTTCCTGTGGCGAAACATCCTTCAGCACCTTGCCACCGCCGCCACTGGCCTTTGCCGTTGCTGCTTTCATGCGGTCCGCACCGCTCTTGGCCTTGATCACCTTCAGGCGCTTGGGCCGGGGACGGGCCGGTTGCAACTCGGCATCGGCCAGCAACTCATCTTCGACAATGGCCACATTACGCGCAGCCAGCACACCCCGTCGCGCGGGCCCGAATGCGCTCTGGCGCGGCTTGGGCGCAGCGTTATCCACAGTCGCCAGCAACGGCAGGCGCACTTTCAGCCGGCGCCGCTGGCCCCGCGGCAACGCCTGCAAGACCTGGGCGGTGCCGTTCTCGATCGACTCCACCTCAGCCAGCCCCACGATCAACGGCCAGCCAAGTTTTTCGGCCAGCAGGAAGGGCAGCATGCCCGAGCCTTCACCCGTCTCGGCCTGGCTACCGGTCAGCACCAGCTGTGCCCCGGCGTCGCGCAGGTAATCCCCCAGCACGCCCAGCACATCGGCACCGGCCGGCTGCTCCAGCACGTCAAGATGGTCCAGGCCCATGCCCAGGTAGGCGCGCAGCGCTTCTTCCTGTGGGTTGCCGGCATGGACCACCTGCAAGTTATCCCCAGCCAGCTGCAAACCCAGTTCCACGGCGCGGGCATCCTGCTCGGCGCGGCGGGCGCGCCCGGAGCTTGGGTGGGCACCGATGGAAACCAGGCTGATCACTTTCGTACTCATGCTCGTGCCCTTATGCCGCGTCGCGCTGGCCGTCGCTGCGGTAGTTGTCCACAGCCTCGATCAGTGCCTTGAGAATCGCCGAACTGTCGCCAATCACCGACAGGTCCGCCCGTTTGATCATGTCGCAGCCCGGGTCCATGTTGATCGCCACCACCTTGTCGCAGGCGCCGATGCCCTGCAGGTGCTGGATGGCACCCGAGATACCCACAGCCACGTACACGCGCGCGGTGACCCAGGTACCAGTGGCACCCACCTGGCGATTGCGCGGCATGAAGCCGTCGTCCACCGCCACCCGCGAGGCACCTTCGGTGGCGCCAAGGGCTGCGGTGGCCTGGTGGTACAGGTCCCAGTCCTTGACCCCATTGCCGCCCGAGATGATGAACTCGGCCTCGGCCATGGCAATGGTGGCCGGGTCCACGGCCACCGAGCCCAGGTCTTCGATGCGCGACAGGCTGCGCGCCACGCGTGTGGACAACTCCACCGGCAAGGCTTCGTGACGGGTTTCGCTGACCGGCTCCGCGCACTCGGCGGCCGCCAGGATCAGCCGTGGCACGGCACGTTGCAGGTCTTGCTGGCCAGCACCGGCGCGGCCGATGCACTGGCCGTCCTTGACCTGCCACACCCGCGTGGCCGGGCGCTCGCCCAGCGCCGCGCCCAGGCGTCGGCCCAGTTCGCCGCCACCGGTGCGGCTGTCGGGCAGCAACCAGTGGCGCGGGGTGAACTGGTTATCCACAGCCCGCAGGCCCTGCACCAGTTGCTCCGGTGCATAACCCTCGAAGGCCTCGCCCTCGACGACCAGCAGGCGGTCGACGCCAGCTGTGGAAAAGTTGCTTTCCTTGTGCTCGTTAAAGACCACCGCCAGCACCGCGCCGTCACTGCCGGCCAGGCTGTGGGCCAGGCCGAGCAAATCGCGGTCGTGGCTGCTCAGGCGACCACCGACCATGTCCGGCACCACGGCGATGTAGAACGCCGGCGCCGGCACCTGGTGCAGCGGCAGCTTGACCTCTGCCGCCGCCGTGCGACGCCCGCCCACACCGGTACCCTGCTGGGCGCCGCTGCGGTCGATGCGCTTGATGCCGGCCGGGCCGATGAAGCCTGCGGCAATCGCATGGGGGTTCTTGCGGATCAGGCCATTGGGCCCCATCCAGCTGGTCTGTTGCGTCTGCATGGCCGCATGCAGCGGGTGCAGGCGGTTACGGGCGATCCACTCGGCGCGTGGGTCGCGGCGGATAATGTCGCTCATCAGTGCACCTCCGCAGGTTCACGTTTGGCCGTTTGCGGCTTTGCGGCAGACGGCGCGTCCTCTTCGATCAGCACGTCGGCCACCAGCTCGGCCAGGTCCTTGATCTGCGGGCGCGGTTCGACCACGCCTTCGAGCATGGCGGTGCATTGTGGGCAACCCACGGCCACCAGCTCGGCCTCGGTCTCACGGATGTCGTCCATGCGCATGTCGGGGATACGCTGCTTGCCCGGGATGTCAGTGATCGGCGCCCCACCGCCACCGCCGCAGCAACGGGAACGGAAGCCCGAGCGCTGCATCTCGCGCACTTCGATACCCAGCGCCTTGAGCACTTCACGCGGTGCTTCGTACTCACCGTTGTAGCGGCCCAGGTAGCAAGGGTCGTGGTAGGTGACGCTGCCGCCCTTGTGCTGGCCGAGGTTGAGCTTGTTGGCCGCGATCAGTTCGGCCATGTAGGTGCTGTGGTGCTGCACCTGGTAGTCGCCGCCCAATGCGCCGTACTCGTTCTTCAGCACATGGAAGCTGTGCGGGTCGCAGGTGACGATGCGCTGGAACGTGTACTTGGCCAGGGTCTGGATATTGCGTTTGGCCAGTTGCTGGAAAGTCGCTTCGTCGCCCAGGCGGCGGGCAACGTCGCCACTGTCGCGTTCTTCCAGGCCGAGCACGGCAAAGTCCACGCCCGAGGCCTTCAACACTTTGACAAACGAACGCAGGGTGCGCTGGTTGCGCATGTCGAAGGCACCGTCGCCAACCCAGAACAGCACGTCGGTGGTTTTCACCTCCGACAGCAGTTGCAGGTTGAGGTCGGCTGCCCAGTTCATGCGCCCGCCGGGGGCGAAGCCGCCTGGGTTGTCAGTGGCGATCAGGTTGTCCAGCACCTCGGCGCCCTTGTTCGGGGTGGCGCCCTTTTCCAGGGTGAGGTGGCGGCGCATGTCGACGATGGCATCGACGTGCTCGATCATCATCGGGCATTCCTCGACGCAGGCACGGCAAGTGGTGCACGACCACAGCGTTTCGGCGTCGACCAGACCATTGACGATCGGCTGGTGCGGGTGGCCGCCATGCTCACCGATCGGCTTGCCCGGGTACGGGCTGCCGGCGAACTGGGCGTCCGTGCCGCCGGCCAGGCCGATGACCATGTCCTGAATGAGCTTTTTCGGGTTCAGCGGCTGGCCGGCAGCAAAGGCCGGGCACATGGCTTCACATTTACCACACTGCACGCAGGCGTCGAAGCCCAGCAGCTGGTTCCAGGTGAAGTCCGCCGGCTTTTCCACGCCCAGCGGCGCGTTCGGGTCTTCCAGGTCCAGCGGCTTGAGACCGGTGGAGCGGCCGCCGCCGAAGCGCTCGGCACGGCGGTGCCAGGCCAGGTGCAGGGCACCGGCGAAGGCGTGCTTCATAGGGCCGCCCCAGGTCATGCCGAAGAACAGCTCCGACACACCCCACAGCACGCCCAGGCCGAGTACGGCGACCATCACCCAGCCGCCCGTGTTGGCGGGCAGGATGCCGGCGACCGGCAGGGTGGCAATGAAGAAGCTTGCGGCGAATACCAGCAGGCTCTTCGGCAAGCGCATCCACGGCCCCTTGGACAGGCGCGATGGCGGGTTGAGGCGGCGCTTGAAGACAAAGATGGCCCCGGTAAACATGATTACCGTGGCTACCAGTAACGCGTAGCCGAGGATTTTGCTCTGCAGGCCAAAGCCATGCACCAGAATCGCCAGCGCGGCCGACAGCACGAAGCCGCCTGCGGTAGCCACGTGGGTCTTGGACATGTACTTATCGCGCTCGACCACGTGGTGCAGGTCCACCAGGTAGCGCCGCGGCATGGCCAGCAGGCCGCCGATCAGGTCGACCTTGGAAGCCCGGCCACGCCGCCACATGCGCACCCGGCGCAGGGCGCCGAGCACTGCCAGGCCAAGGGCAGCGAACAGCAGGATGGGTAGAAGGGTGTTCAACATGGGAGGCTCCCACAACAACAGCTGAATTCTTGCGCCGCTATGCCCCTTGTGGGAGCGGGCTTGTCCCGCGAAGACGTCCGGCCTGACAACATCGTTGTTGGTGCTGACGCATTCGCGGGGCAAGCCCGCTCCCACAGGGGTCTACGGCGTTTAGGCGCGCGGGATCAGAAATCCTTGCACAGCCGCAAGGCGTCGTAGATCGCTGCATGCACGTTGCGCTGGGCCACGCAGTCGCCGATCCGGTACAGCAGGTAGCCCTCGCCCGGCTGGCTGAGGATCGGCTGCGGCTTGATGGCGAACAGCGCCTCCACATCGATCTGGCCCTTGTTGCGCGAGCCGTCCTTCAGCGCGTAGTACAGTGCTTCATCAGGCCGCACGCCGTTCTCGATCACCACCTGGTCGACCACGCGTTCTTCCTTGGCGCCGGTGTATTCGTTCTCCAGCACCGCCACCAGCTTGTCGCCTTCGCGGTAGACCTTTTCCAGCATCATGTCGCCGGTCATGATCACTTCTTTCGGGTACATGCTGCGGTAGTAGGTCGGGAAGGTCGTGCCGCCCATGGCCACGCCCGGCTTGATGTCGTCGGTGACGATTTCAACCTGGCTGCCTTTGTCGGCAATGTAGTCTGCTGCCGACATGCCGGTGAATTCACAAATGGTGTCGTACACCAGCACGTTCTTGCCCGGCGCAACCTTGCCGTCGAGTACGTCCCAGCTGCTGACCACCAGCCCTTCGGCAGCGCCCCAGTGCTCGTTCTGCTCGACGAACGGATGGCCGCCCACCGCCAGCACGATCACGTCCGGGCGCAGGTCCTGGATGGCGTCCACGCTGGCAGCGGTCCCCAGGCGCAGGTCCACTTTCAGGCGCGCCAGTTCCAGCTGGTACCAGCGGGTAATACCGGCGATCTGGTCACGCTGCGGTGCCTTGGCGGCAATGGTGATCTGCCCGCCGATCTGGTCTTTTTTCTCGAACAGGGTCACGTCGTGGCCACGTTCGGCGGCCACGCGGGCCGCTTCCATGCCGGCCGGGCCTGCGCCAACCACCACCACCTTGCGCTTGACGCCGGTGGTCTTCTCGATGATGTGCGGCACCCCCATGTATTCACGGGAGGTGGCGGCGTTCTGGATGCACAGTACATCCAGGCCCTGGTACTGGCGGTCGATGCAGTAGTTGGCGCCGACGCACTGTTTGATCTGGTCAATCTGGCCCATCTTGATCTTGGCGATCAGGTGCGGGTCAGCCATGTGAGCACGGGTCATGCCGACCATGTCCACGTAGCCGCCTTCAAGAATGCGCGTGGCCTGGTTCGGGTCCTTGATGTTCTGCGCGTGCAGTACCGGGACCTTGACCACTTCCTTGATGCCGGCCGCCAGGTGCAGGAACGGCTCTGGCGGGTAGCTCATGTTCGGGATGACGTTGGCCAGGGTGTTGTGGGTGTCGCAACCCGAGCCGACCACGCCAATGAAGTCGAGCATGCCGGTGCCGTCGTAATACGCGGCGATCTGTTTCATGTCCTCGTGGCTGAGGCCATCAGGGTGGAACTCGTCGCCACAGATACGCATGCCCACACAGAAGTCGTCACCCACTTCGGCGCGCACCGCTTTCAGTACTTCCAGGCCGAACTTCATGCGGCCTTCAAACGTGCCGCCCCATTCGTCGGTACGTTTGTTGACCCGCGGGCTCCAGAACTGGTCGATCATGTGCTGGTGCACGGCCGACAGTTCCACGCCGTCCAGGCCGCCCTCTTTGGCACGCCGCGCGGCCTGCGCGTAGTTGCCGATGACGCGCCAGATCTCTTCCACCTCGATGGTCTTGCAGGTGGCGCGGTGCACAGGTTCACGGATACCCGACGGCGACATCAGGGTCGGCCAGTTGAAGCCGTCCCAGCGCGAGCGACGGCCCATGTGGGTAATCTGGATCATGATCTTGGCGCCATGCTTGTGCATGGCGTCAGCCAGGTTCTGGAAGTGCGGGATGATACGGTCGGTCGACAGGTTGACCGACGCCCACCATTCCTGCGGGCTGTCGATGGCAACAACGGACGACCCGCCGCAGATCGCCAGGCCGATGCCGCCCTTGGCCTTCTCTTCGTAGTACTTCACATAGCGGTCGGTGGTCATGCCGCCGTCAGTGGCGTAAACCTCGGCGTGCGCGGTGCTGAGCACGCGGTTGCGGATGGTCAGTTTGCCGATCTGGATCGGCTGGAACATTGCTTCGAATGCCATGACGCTATCTCCGGCTTACAACGGCTTTGTAACGAACAGGCCATCTTCGTGGCCTTCTTCCGACCCGCCGTAGACCTGTTCGGCCACGGTGCGGATCGAGCTGCCGCGGGCAGCGAGAATCTGGTCCATTGCGCCGGCGAACCAGCCGGTGAACATGTAGTCGACCTTGCGGCCACACTTGCCGTACACGTACACGAACGCCGAGTGCTTGAGCTTGACGCTGCAGGTGCCTTTGTCCAGGTCGATGTCCTGGATCTCGAACAGGCCCCAGCCACGCTGGCTCAGGCGCTTCATGTAGTGCTCGAACACCGCCACGCCTTCCAGGCCATGGCACTCGGCTTCTTTTTCACACCAGTGCCAGGCGGACTTGTAGCCGGCCTTGTAGAGGATCTCGGCATAGGCGTCGGCGCCCAGCACTTCCTCGATGCCCATGTGGTTGTTGACGAAGAAGTGGCGCGGCACGTACAGCATCGGCAAGGCGTCGCTGGTCCAGACACCGGTTTCGCTGTCGACTTCGATTGGCAATTGCGGGGCGATCTTGGCCATGGAAACTCAACTCCATAAAATTTTTATGTGGGTGCCCCGGCGTTGCTGGCAGGGGCTTTCAGGCTTGGAGAGCGGCTTACTCGCCCCAGACGTCCTTGAGGACGTTGACCCAGTTCTCGCCCATGATCTTGCGCACCACACGCTCGGAATGGCCGCGCTTGAGCAAGGTTTCGGTGAGGTTGGGGAATTCGCCCACGGTGCGGATGCCCAGCGGGTTGATGATCTTGCCGAAGTTGGTGAGGCGGCGGGCGTAGCCCTTGTCGTGGGTCAGGTACTCGAAGAAGTCCTGGCCGTGGCCCTGGGTGAAGTCGGTACCGATACCGATGGCGTCTTCACCGACAATGTTCATGGTGTACTCAATGGCTTCGGCGTAGTCGTCGATGGTGGAGTCGATGCCTTTGGCCAGGAACGGCGCGAACATGGTCACGCCGACGAAGCCGCCGTGGTCGGCGATGAACTTCAGCTCTTCATCCGACTTGTTGCGCGGGTGCTCTTTCAGGCCCGATGGCAGGCAGTGCGAGTAGCACACCGGCTTTTTCGATTCGAGGATGACCTCTTCGGAAGTCTTGGAGCCGACGTGGGACAGGTCGCACATGATGCCGACGCGGTTCATTTCCGCGACGATTTCGCGGCCGAAGCCCGACAGCCCGCCGTCACGCTCGTAGCAGCCGGTGCCCACCAGGTTCTGGGTGTTGTAGCACATCTGCACGATGCCCACGCCCAGCTGCTTGAACACGTCAACGTAAGCGATCTGGTCTTCGAACGCATGGGCGTTCTGGAAGCCGAACAGGATGCCAGTCTTGCCCAGCTCCTTGGCCTTGCGGATGTCGGCGGTGGTGCGCACCGGCATCACCAGGTCGCTGTTGTCGCGGATCAGCTTCTGGCTGGAGGCAATGTTGTCGACGGTAGCCTTGAACCCTTCCCAGACCGACACCGTGCAGTTGGCCGCAGTCAGCCCGCCTTTGCGCATGTCCTCGAACAGCTCGCGGTTCCATTTGGCAATGATCAGGCCGTCGATGACGATGCTGTCGGCGTGAAGTTCGGCTGGGCTCATCAGGCTGTCCCCTTTTATTGAATGGTTGGCGCCAAACCTTGTGCCGGCGCTTTGGGGCCAGCATATGCCTGTGCCCAAAGGCGCCCCGATGCAAAAACGACAGGGGGTTTGCCGAAAGCGTCAATGCGCGACAACACGCCCTCTGGCACGCCGTATGGCGATGAGAGACAGTCTCGATAACGACCTTTCTGGCGGCTTTATGAACATTTGGACAGGTGGCTACCACAGCGCCGTCGTCTGAGCGAGAATCCTGCGATTCGTCAGCCTGTTGAGGAGAAAAGGGATGAAATCATTGGCATGGCTGGTATTGCTGGCCGTCGTATCGGGCGCCCACGCCGGGGAGGAAGAAAGCACCCCGTGCGACAACGTCGAGACCGACCAGCAGACCTACGCCTGCGCGGCGTTCAACAAGCAGACGGCAGAGCGGGAGCTGAAGTCGGCTTACGATGACTTGATCCAGCGCATTCGCGATCAATATGCCGACGAAGGCGACCAGGCCACTGCCCTGATCGGGCGCATGGACGCGGCAGAGAAGCTGTGGATGCAACTGCGCGATGCTGATTGCAAGGTCGAGACCTATGCCGAAAAGGCGGGGAGCAAGGCATTCCAGGCGGCCTGGGATACCTGCGTGGCCCAGCGCAGTGATGACCGGTCGGAGTATTTGCAGTCCATTGGCCAGCAGTAAACCTGCACCGGCCTCTTCGCGGGACAAGCCCGCTCCCACAGGATCACCTCAGCCACTGAGGACTGCCATGGTCCTGTGGCCCAGGACTCAACAGAGCCTGAGAGATGTGGGGTCCCTGTGGGAGCGGGCTTGTCCCGCGAAGAGGCCAGCACTGACAAACCTCAAACCGCCCTGGCCAACCTGTCCTCCCGCGGGCAACGATGATACCGGGCCCTATAACAGCGGGTAAAATACGAAGCCGACTCAAACCCACACGCCACGCCCACCTCCAGCACACTCATGTCGGTCTGGCGCAACAACTGCCTGGCCTTATCCAGCCGCAGTCGCAAATAGAAACCACTGGGCGTGTCGTCCAGGTGCACACGAAACAGCCGTTCCAGCTGCCGCCGGGTCACCTGCACCGCTTCTGCCAGCACCTGGGTATTGAGCGGCTGCTCGGTGTTGCGCTCCATTTCGCCAATCACCTTCACCAGCTTCTTGTTGCTGATGCCATAGCGGCTGGCGATCTGCATGCGCTGATGGTCTTGTCGCTGGCGGATACGCCCGAGCACGAATTGCTCCGACACCTGCACCGCCAACTCGCTGCCATGGGCCTGTGCAATAAGGTCGAGCATCAGGTCGATCGACGCCGTGCCGCCAGCGCAGGTGATGCGCCGTCGGTCGATCTCGAACAGCTCCTGGGTCGCCTGCAGGCCCGGGTAGTTCTCCTTGAACGCCTCGAGTGCCTCCCAGTGAACGGTGGCGCGGTGGCCATCGAGCAGGCCGGCCTCGGCCAGTACAACGGCGCCGGTATCGATACCGCCCAGGATCACGCCATCGTGGTCCAGGCGGCGTAGCGCCTGCTGCAGCGCCGGGCCATAACAGGCCAGGGGATCGAAACCGGCCACGATCAGCAGAATGCCCGCAGGCTCGCCCGCGGCCAACGCCGCATCGGCGTTCACCGACATGCCGTTGCTGGCCTGCACCGCCCCGCCATGCAGGCTCAGCACCTGCCAGCGGTACGACGGGCCCTTGAACCGGTTGGCTACCCGCAGCGGCTCCAGGGCACTGATGAAGCCCATGGCCGAAAAGCCGGGCAACAGCAGAAAATGAATGGTTTGCAGCATTGCATGCTCCACGGCAAAGGTGGTCGCCTCCGTGCAAGTGTTGGTCGCCAGGGTGCGATTTTTCACCCTGCCAGCAGCGTAGCGTGTTCACACGGTCCAGAGAGACCGAACCCCATAACAATATGCACTGCCGATGGAGAGCCACCATGCACAGCTTGATCCGCCGCAGCCTGTTGACCCTTGCCCTGAGTAGCATCGCCACTTCCCCGCTTTACGCCGCAGAGCCTGCGGCCTGCAAGAACGTGCGCCTGGGCGTGGTCAACTGGACCGACGTCATCGCCACCAGCGCCATGGCCCAGGTGCTGCTCGATGGCCTGGGCTACCAGACCAAACAGACCAGCGCTTCGCAGCAGATCATTTTCGCCGGCATCCGCGACAAGCGCCTGGACATGTTCCTGGGTTACTGGAACCCGATCATGACCCAGACCATCACACCGTTCATCGATACCCAGCAGGTAAAGGTGCTGGAAAAGCCCAGCCTGGAAGATGCGCGGGCGACCCTGGCAGTGCCGAAGTACCTGTATGACAAAGGCCTGAAGACCTTCGCCGACATTCACAAGTTCGAGAAAGAGCTGGGCGGCAAGATCTATGGCATCGAGCCAGGCTCGGGCGCCAACACCCAGATCAAGGCCATGATCACCAAGAACCAGTTCGGCCTGGGCAAGTTCCAGCTGGTCGAGTCCAGCGAGGCCGGCATGCTCGCTGCCGTCGACCGCGCCGTGCGCCGCAAGGAGGCCGTGGTGTTCTTCGGCTGGGCGCCGCACCCGATGAACGTGAACATCGACATGGCCTACCTGGGTGACAGCCAGGATGCCTTGGGCCCTGACGAAGGCCGCGCCACGGTATGGACGGTAACTGCGCCGGACTACGCCGAACGCTGCCCCAACGCCCACCGCCTGCTGGCCAACCTGAACTTCAGCGCCGAGGACGAGAGCCGCATGATGCAGCCGCTGCTCGACCACAAGGACGCACTGGAATCGGCCCGCCAGTGGCTCAACGACCACCCCGACGACAAGGCCCGCTGGCTCGAAGGGGTCACCACCTTCGACGGCAAGCCTGCGGCCGAGAACCTCAAGCTCACCGCCAACTGATCCGGCCTCTTCGCGGGGCAAGCCCGCTCCCACAGGTACAGCGTAACACTCAGGATCTCGCTGATCCTGTGGGAGCGGGCTCGCCCCGCGAAAGGGCCATCACAGACACTACAAGGAACCGCCATGAACCACGACGTCATCATCACCTGCGCCCTCACCGGCGCCGGTGACACCGCCTCGAAAAGCCACTTGGTCCCGGTCACCCCCAAGCAGATCGCCGAATCCGCCGTCGAAGCCGCCAAAGCCGGCGCCACCGTGGTCCACTGCCACGTCCGCGACCCGCAAACCGGCCGTTTCAGCCGCGACGTAAACCTTTACCGCGAAGTCATGGAACGCATCCGCGAAGCCGATGTGGACATCATCGTCAACCTCACCGCCGGCATGGGTGGCGACCTGGAAATCGGCCCAGGCGAAACGCCCCTGGAGTTCGGCCCGGGCACCGACCTGATCGGCCCGCTGGAGCGCCTGGCCCATGTCGAGGCGCTGCTGCCGGAAATCTGCACCCTCGACTGCGGCACCCTCAACTTCGGTGACGGCAATTCGATCTACGTCTCCACCCCGGCGCAACTGCGCGCCGGCGCCAAACGCATCACCGAACTGGGCGTGAAAGCTGAACTGGAAATTTTCGACACCGGCCACCTGTGGTTCGCCAAGCAGATGATCAAGGAAGGGCTGCTCGAAGACCCGCTGTTCCAGCTGTGCCTGGGCATCCCCTGGGGCGCACCGGCCGACACCACCACCATGAAGGCGATGGTCGACAACCTGCCCGCCAATGTCACCTGGGCCGGCTTCGGCATCGGACGCATGCAGATGCCGATGGCCGCGCAAGCTGTGTTACTCGGCGGCAATGTGCGGGTAGGCCTGGAAGACAACCTGTACCTGGACCGCGGCGTGCTGGCCAGCAACGGCCAGTTGGTCGAGCGGGCGGTGGAGATCATTTCCCGCCTCGGTGCCCGCGTGCTGACCCCGGCCGAAGGCCGGGAAAAGATGAACCTCAAACGCCGCTGATCACTTCAGGAGACTGATATGCCCTTCATCACCGAGATCAAGACCTTCGCCGCGCTGGGTAGCGGCGTAATCGGCAGCGGCTGGGTTGCCCGCGCCCTTGCCCACGGCCTGGACGTGGTCGCCTGGGACCCGGCGCCCGGTGCCGAGCAAGCACTGCGCAAGCGCATCGCCAACGCGTGGCCGGCGCTTGAAAAACAGGGCCTGGCCCAAGGTGCATCACAGGGTCGGCTGAAAGTCGTCAGCACCCTCGAAGAATGCGTACGCGACGCCGATTTCATCCAGGAAAGCGCACCCGAGCGGCTGGACCTCAAGCTCGACCTGCACGCAAAAATCAGCGCCGCCGCCAAGCCCGAGGCCATCATCGGTTCCAGCACTTCAGGCCTGCTGCCCAGCGAGTTCTACGAGTCGGCTACCCACCCCGAACGCTGCGTGGTCGGCCACCCGTTCAACCCGGTTTACCTGCTACCGTTGGTCGAAATCGTCGGCGGCAAGCGTACCGCGCCTGAAGCCATCGAAGCGGCAAAGACCATCTACACCGCGCTGGGCATGCGCCCGTTGCATGTACGCAAGGAAGTGCCCGGTTTCATTGCCGACCGCCTGCTCGAAGCGCTGTGGCGCGAGGCGCTGCACCTGGTCAACGATGGCGTGGCGACCACCGGTGAGATCGACGATGCCATCCGCTTTGGCGCAGGCCTGCGATGGTCGTTCATGGGCACTTTCCTCACCTACACCCTGGCCGGTGGCGATGCCGGCATGCGCCACTTCATGTCGCAGTTCGGCCCGGCCCTCAAGCTGCCCTGGACGTACCTGCCGGCACCAGAGCTGACCGACAAGCTGATCGACGATGTGGTGGACGGCACCTCGGAGCAACTGGGCGAGCGCAGCATCGCCGCGCTGGAGCGCTATCGTGATGACACCCTGCTGGCGGTGCTGGAGGCTGTGAAGACCAGCAAGGCCACACACGGCATGGCCTTTGGCGATTGAGGAGTAAGCAATGCCCGCACTTGTGACCTACCGCACCCCAGTCCAGGAGGACTGGGTCGATTACAACGGGCATCTGCGCGATGCCTTCTACCTGCTGATTTTCAGCTACGCCACCGATGCGCTGATGGAGCGCATCGGCCTGGACGCCGACAGCCGTGGGCAAAGCGGAAATTCCCTGTTTACCCTGGAGGCGCACATCAACTACCTGCATGAGGTGAAGCTGGGGGCCGAGGTGTGGGTGCAGACGCAGATCATCGGGTTCGACCGCAAGCGCCTGCACGTCTACCACAGCCTGCACCGGGCCGGGTTCGACGAGGTGCTGGCTGCAAGTGAGCAGATGCTGTTGCATGTAGACCTGGCGGGGCCGAAGTCAGCACCTTTTAGTGAACAGAGTACGCAATTGCTGCAAAACCTGGCAGATAGCCAGCGCGACTTGCCTGCCGCGCAATTCATCGGCCGCGTCCTGCAATTACCCCACTGAGCGCTCAAAAAAATAACCCCGGAAAGCCGTGAGCATCCGGGGTCAAGAGCGAGCAACATCCACTGTGCATGAGTGAGGGTGACCAAACCCTCGTGGACCGTGAATGACTGCAGTCTGCTGGCTTCCCGGAAGCGGCAATTAGCCGGGAACGACCTGTTCTTAGCCAAACCAGCCATTGCGACATTCAGCCCTTGCGAGCCTGTCGCTGCAGACACAGAATCGGTCGTAAATCACAGCAGCACTCTCTTCGCGATAAAAGGGACAACAGCCATGATGCATGCGGATTTGATTGATCAGGACGACCTGGCAGGCCACCTGCGCGCGCGCGGTTTCGACATCCCCGCCGGGGCCACTGCCGAGCAGGCCTGCGAGGCGGTGGTATGCGGGCTGACCGAGCCCAATGCGCGGGCACTGAAAGGGATGGTCGAGCAGATGTATACCGGCAGCGCGACGATTTTGCCGGCAGTGCGCCAGGCGATCGACAAGCAGTTGTTGCCGGCGTTGGCGGCGTTCAACAAACGCGCGTAACTCATTCATCCAGGACCGGCCCCTTCGCGGAACAAGCCCGCTCCCACAGGCTCAACGCCGGTTCACACTCAGCGGATGGCCTGTGGGAGCAGGCCACCGCTGGTTCAGCTTCAGCGGTCGACTCGTGGGGGCGGGCTTGCCCCGCATAAGAGTCGACTCGATATCAGAGCCTTACACTGGCAAAGGTCGACTCGTTGCGCGCCTGGCTCAGGGCCGCCATTGGTCCACTGTGCGGCGACAGGGTCATGGCCTGCGGAATCGGCATCATGGCCACCTGCTGCGCAGTGTTGGACCCCACGCGCTCGTCACGCGGCGGAATGCCGAAGTACTCGCGGTAGCACTTGGAGAAGTGCGGTGTGGACACAAAGCCGCACACCGACGCCACTTCGATGATCGACATCGGCGTCTGCTTGAGCAACTGCCGCGCACGAATCAGGCGCAGTTTCAGGTAGTAACGCGATGGCGAGCAGTGCAGGTACTTCTGGAACAGCCGCTCAAGCTGGCGACGCGACACCGACACGTACACCGCCAGTTCGTCGAGGTCGATCGGCTCTTCGAGGTTGGCCTCCATCAGCGCCACGATTTCCTGCAGCTTTGGCTGGTTGGTACCCAGCATGTGCTTGAGCGGCACGCGCTGGTGGTCCTGCTCGTTGCGGATGCGCTCGTACACGAACATCTCGGAAATGGCCGCCGACAGCTCGCGGCCATGGTCGCGGCTGATCAGGTGCAACATCATGTCCAGCGGTGCAGTGCCGCCAGAGCTGGTGAAGCGATTGCGGTCGAGGGTGAACAGTCGGGTGCTCATGTTCACCCGCGGGTAAGCCTCCTGCATGGCCGCCAGACACTCCCAGTGCACACTGCAATCGAAACCGTCGAGTAGCCCGGCACAGGCCAGGGCCCAGCTGCCAGTGCACACCGCGCCCAGGCGGCGCGACTGGCGGGCCTGGGCTTGCAGCCAGGTGACATGCTCACGGGTAACGGTGCGCTGGATACCTACCCCGCCGCAGACGATCACGGTATCGATGGGCGGCGCGCTGTGCATGGCGGCATCCGGGGTGATCTGCAGGCCGTCGCTGGCCCAGACCTGGCCGCCGTCGACCGTCAGGGTGTGCCAGCGATACAGCTCGCGGCCGGACAGCTGGTTGGCCATACGCAGCGGCTCGACGGCCGATGCCAGGGAAATCAGGGTGAAATTGTCCAGTAGAAGAAACCCGATGGACTGGGGTGCTGTGCGGTTCTGGGTTGGGGTCCCGGAGGTGTACGACGTCATCGCGATTTCTCCTCACACAAATGCAGGGTGTGCCTCAGGCGGACACTGATTTCTTGTTATGACCCCTCGGTCATTTTCCGGGGGCATGTTTGCCAATATCAACGCAAAGGCCGTGCCTGAAATTGAACGGCTATCCAAAAAAACCTGAAAACGACACCTTCATCAGGCAAATCAGGGGCTTCGGCCGAGTTGGCAGACAGTCGTAAAACAGGCGTGCTAGGCGCCGTGCGTGGAACGGCTGAGCAATTTGGTGACACGTGCACTGCAAGTTGCCCAGAAACGACACTCTTGAGTGTCACCGACAATGCCCACACTGATAGCGACACCCGACGATCGGTAGGCGCCGGGCGCACCATAAGGAGGCATTGGTGGTTATGTTGCACCTGCATCAACCTTCAAAGGCCGCTTCGCGGGTGAACCCGCTCCCACAGGTACTGCACAATTCCTGTGGAAGCGGGTTCACCCGCGAAGGGGCCAGCAAACCTGGTAGTGATCAGCACTCGATAACGCTGACCGCCAGGCCACCGCGCGAGGTCTCTTTGTACTTGTCGTGCATGTCGGCCCCGGTGTCACGCATGGTACGGATCACCTGATCGAGGGAGATGAAGTGTTCGCCGTCACCGCGCAGCGCCATTTGCACCGCGTTGATGGCTTTTACCGCAGCAATCGCGTTGCGCTCGATGCACGGCACCTGCACCAAACCGCCGACCGGGTCGCAAGTCAGGCCGAGGTTGTGTTCCAAGGCGATTTCGGCCGCGTTCTCCAACTGTGGCGGGGTAGCGCCCAGCACTTCGGCAAGCCCTGCCGCCGCCATGGCGCAGGCTGAGCCGACTTCACCCTGGCAGCCCACTTCGGCACCGGAAATCGACGCGTTCTTCTTGCACAGGATGCCAACGGCAGCCGCAGCCAGGAAGTAATCGACAACGCTGCACTCGTTCACCTCATCGCTAAAGCGCATGTAGTAGTGCAGCACTGCCGGGATGATGCCAGCCGCGCCATTGGTAGGCGCGGTAACCATGCGGCCACCGGCGGCGTTCTCTTCGTTGACTGCCAGGGCGAACAGGTTGACCCACTCCATGGCACTCATCGTCGAGCCGATCACGTTGGGCTTGCCGATCTCCTGCAGGCTGCGGTGCAGCTTGGCGGCACGGCGGCGCACGTTCAGCCCGCCGGGCAGCGTACCCTCGGCTTTAAGCCCATTGTTGACGCATTCCTGCATGGCTTCCCAGAGCTTGTGCAGGCCGGCGCGGATCTCTTCCTCGCTGCGCCAGACCTTCTCGTTGGCCATCATCAATTGCGACACGCTGAGGTCGTTTTGCTTGCAGAGGCGCAGCAGTTCGGCAGCGCTGTTGAAATCGTACGGCAACACCGTCTGGTCGGCATCCAGCACACCGCTGGCGGCCTGGGCGGCATCGACCACAAAGCCGCCCCCCACCGAGTAGTAAGTGTCGCGGTGCAACTCGCCCTGCTCGCCTTCGGCAACCAGGGTCATGGCGTTGGGGTGGTACGGCAGGTTTTCGTCCAGCAGCAGCATGTCGCGGGCCCAGATGAACTCGATGGGCAGGCGGCTATCCAGCTGCAGGGTGTTGGTTTCGCGCAGGTCGGCGATGCGCGGGACGATGCAGGTGGGATCAATGGCGTCAGGCCACTCGCCCATCAGGCCCATGATGGTGGCGTTGTCGGTGCCGTGACCGATGCCGGTGGCCGACAGCGAGCCATACAGGCGCACTTCGATCCGTTTTACACGGTCCAGCTCGCCGCGTTCGCGCAGGCCCTGAACGAACAGGGCGCCAGCACGCATGGGGCCGACGGTGTGGGAGCTGGAGGGCCCGACACCGATCTTGAACAGGTCGAACACGCTGATGGCCATTGTCGAATCACCTCTTGCTGGGCTTGTCTCTGCGCGCCATGCGCAGGGCGGGGCAGCTGCTAGGCTCAAACAGCGGGCCGCCTTGAATGCCAGCATCATCGGGCTTTTACCGCACCCCTCGCCGTCTGCAACCGACGTACTTTTGTCCAGCCGCGCCGCGCTGTTTTTGCTCAAGGAGCGGCCCTCACCACGCCGCTTTCCGGCGGCCAGGTGACGCAAAAATGCGGCCGAGGGGGTGGATAAACCTATAAGCGACATCGCCCTTACTGGATACGACCCGTTCCGTACTGGATACGACCCTACCAGTAGGCGATTGCCCGGCGCTGGAGGATTATCGAAAGCGACTCGTAAAGCACGGCCACGCATCCTGCCCTCTGCAGGCCTGGTCGACCGGACCCTCAGAAAGCCCGGCGACCCACGCGAACCCGAAGACAATATCTCAGGAGTCCATCCATGAAAGGTTCACCCTCGCTGTTGCTGGTTGCGTTGCTGTCCACGCCCTTGCTGGCCCAGGCCGCCGAACCCGAGCAGTGTCAGACGGTACGTTTCTCCGACGTCGGCTGGACCGACATCACAGTCACCACCGCGACCACCAGCGTTGTGCTCGAAGCCCTGGGTTACAAAACCCACACCACCATGATCTCGGTACCGGTGACCTACAAGTCGCTGGCCACCGGCAAGGACCTGGACGTGTTTCTCGGCAACTGGATGCCGACCATGGAGAACGACATCAAGCAGTACCGCGACGCCGGCACCGTGGAAACGGTGCGCGCCAACCTGGAAAACGCCAAGTACACCTTGGCCGTGCCCCAGGCGCTGTACGACAAGGGCCTGAAAGATTTCGCCGACATTCCCAAGTTCAAGAAGGAACTGGACAGCAAGATCTACGGCATCGAGCCCGGCAACGATGGCAACCGCACCATCCAGAGCATGATCGACAAGAACGCCTTCGGCCTGAAAGACGCCGGTTTCAAGATTGTGCAATCGAGCGAGGCCGGCATGCTGTCGCAGGTCGACCGCGCGCAGAAACGCGGCGAGGCGCTGGTATTCCTGGGCTGGGAACCGCACCCGATGAACACCCGTTTCAAGATGCAGTACCTCACCGGCGGGGACGACTTCTTCGGCCCCGATTTCGGCAAGGCAACCGTATTGACCAATACCCGCAAAGGCTACACGCAGGAATGCAGCAACGTTGGCCAACTGCTCAAGAACCTGTCGTTCGAGCTCAAGGATGAAAGCACCATGATGGGCTATGTCCTGGACGACAAGATGAAACCCGAAGCAGCCGCCAAGAAGTGGCTTAAAGACAACCCCGGCAAGCTGGACACCTGGCTTGCCGGCGTTACCACTGTTGATGGCAAACCCGGCCTTGAGGCGGCCAAGGCCAAGCTCGCGCAATAACGAACCACGCAGTAGCGCTACCTCGGGGCAGGACCGTGCCTGCCCCGGGTTGATTTCAATCTATGCAGGTGGAAGCTCGCTATCATGCTTATCGATCAGAAAATACCCCTGGGCCAGTACATCGCGTCGTTCGTCGAGTGGCTGACCCAGAACGGCGCGAATTACTTCGACGCCATCGCGCAAGGCCTGGAATTCATGATCCATGGGGTCACCAGTGCCCTGACCTGGTTCAACCCGTTCGTCCTCATCGCCCTGTTCGCCGGCCTGGCGCACCTGATCCAGCGCAAGTGGGGGCTGACCGCATTCGTTGCCCTTTCATTCCTGCTGATCTTCAACCTGGGTTACTGGCAGGAAACCATGGAAACCCTGGCGCAGGTGACCTTCGCCACGGTGGTATGTGTGGTGATCGGCGTGCCGCTGGGCATCCTTGCCGCTCACAAACCGATGTTCTATACCGCCATGCGCCCGGTGCTCGACCTGATGCAGACGGTGCCCACCTTCGTCTACCTGATCCCTACCCTGACCCTGTTCGGCCTGGGTGTGGTACCGGGGCTGATCTCTACCGTGGTGTTCGCCATCGCAGCGCCAATCCGCCTCACCTACCTGGGCATCTGTGACGTCCCGCAAGAGCTGATGGACGCCGGCAAGGCGTTTGGCTGCTCGCGGCGCCAACTGCTCACCCGTATCGAACTGCCGCATGCGATGCCAAGCATCGCCGCCGGCGTCACCCAGTGCATCATGCTGTCGTTGTCGATGGTGGTGATCGCCGCCCTGGTGGGCGCCGACGGCCTGGGCAAACCTGTGGTCAACGCACTGAACACCGCTGATATCTCCCTGGGCTTCGAAGCGGGCCTGGCGATCGTGCTGCTGGCAATCATGCTCGACCGTATCTGCAAGCAACCGGAACTGCCGGTAAGGGGTGAGGCATGAGCATCATTCGTTTCGAAGACGTCGACGTCATTTTCTCCAACAAGCCGCGTGAGGCACTGTCACTGCTGGACCAGGGCAAGACCCGCGAACAGATCCTCAAGCAGACCGGCCTGGTGGTCGGCGTCGAAAAGGCCAACCTTGATATCAACAAGGGCGAGATCTGCGTGCTGATGGGCTTGTCCGGCTCGGGCAAATCGAGCCTGCTGCGCTGCATCAACGGCCTCAACACCGTCAGCCGCGGCAAGCTGTTTGTCGAGCACGAAGGCAAGCACATCGACATTGCCCACTGCAGCCCGGCCGAGCTGAAAATGATGCGCACCAAGCGCATTGCCATGGTGTTCCAGAAGTTCGCCCTGATGCCCTGGCTGACGGTGCGCGAGAACATCAGCTTTGGCCTGGAAATGCAGGGCCGCCCTGAAAAGGAACGGCGCAAGCTGGTCGACGAGAAGCTTGAGCTGGTGGGCCTGACCCAGTGGCGCAACAAAAAGCCGGACGAGCTGTCTGGCGGCATGCAGCAACGCGTGGGCCTGGCCCGGGCGCTGGCGATGGATGCCGACATCCTGCTGATGGACGAACCGTTCTCGGCCCTCGACCCGCTGATCCGCCAGGGCCTGCAAGACGAACTGCTGGGCCTGCAGGCCAAGCTCAGCAAGACCATCGTGTTCGTCAGCCACGACCTGGACGAGGCACTGAAGCTGGGTACCCGCATTGCAATCATGAAGGACGGGCGGATCATCCAGTACAGCAAGCCAGAGGAGATCGTGCTCAACCCGGCCGACGAGTACGTGCGTACCTTCGTCGCCCACACCAACCCGCTGAACGTGCTGTGCGGCCGCAGCCTGATGCGTAGCCTGGACAACTGCAAGCGGGTCAATGGCTCGGTATGCCTGGACCCAGGTATCGATTCATGGCTGGACCTGGGCGAAGGTGGCGCGCTCAAGCGTGCACGCCAGGGCCAGAACGGGCTGGACATGCAGAACTGGGCACCGGGGCAGGATGTGGAGCTGCTGCAGCGCAGGCCGACCGTGGTGCACGCCGACATCGGCATGCGCGAGGCGCTGCAGATTCGTTATCAGACCGGCAACAAGCTGGTGCTGCAGGATAACGACAGGGTGGTGGGGATTCTTGGGGATACCGAGCTGTATCACGCGTTGCTCGGCAAGAACCACGGTTGAGGCAATTGGGGCCGCGTTGCGGCCCTTCGCGGGCACGCCCGCTCCCACAGGTTTGGAGAGATCCCTGTGGGAGCGGGCGTGCCCGCGAAGGGCTGCAAAGCAGCCCCAATCAATGGATCAGCGAACGACGATCCCGCGCGAAGCCATGTAGGCCTTGGCCTCCGGCACCGTGTACTCGCCAAAGTGGAAGATACTGGCCGCCAGCACCGCGCTGGCATGCCCTTCCAGAATGCCGTCAGCCAGGTGCTGCAGGTTACCCACACCACCCGAAGCAATGACCGGAATGCCCAGCGCATCACTGATGGCGCGGGTAACACCCAGGTCGAAGCCGTTCTTCATCCCGTCCTGGTCCATGCTGGTCAGCAGGATCTCGCCTGCACCCAGGCCTTCCATCTTCTTCGCCCATTCGACCGCATCCAGCCCGGTCGGCTTGCGCCCACCGTGGGTGAAGATTTCCCAGCGCGGCGTTTCACCTGGCCCGGACACCTTCTTGGCATCAATGGCGACAACGATGCACTGCGAACCGAAACGGTCCGCTGCCTCGCCCACAAACTCCGGGTTGAACACCGCAGCCGTGTTGATCGAAACCTTGTCGGCACCAGCATTGAGCAGGTTGCGGATGTCCTGCACGGTACGCACGCCACCGCCCACGGTCAGCGGGATGAACACCTGGCTGGCCATGCGCTCGACGGTATGCAACGTAGTATCGCGGCCATCGACGCTGGCGGTGATGTCGAGGAAGGTGATTTCGTCGGCACCCTGCTCGTTGTAGCGACGGGCAATTTCCACCGGGTCGCCGGCATCACGGATGTTCTCGAACTTGACGCCCTTGACCACCCGGCCGTTGTCCACGTCCAGGCAAGGGATGATGCGCTTGGCCAGTGCCATGGTTCAGTCCTCAGCCTTGGTAGTTGTCGCAGAAGGCCTGGGCCTCGGCGACATCGAGGGTGCCTTCGTAGATGGCACGGCCGGTGATGGCGCCGATGATGCCGGGTGCCTTGGCGTCCAGCAGGGCCTTGATGTCGCCCAGGTTGTGGATGCCGCCCGAGGCGATCACCGGAATACGGGTGGCTTCAGCCAGTGCCTTGGTGAAAGGCACGTTGCAGCCCTGCATCATGCCGTCCTTGGCGATGTCGGTGTAGACGATCGCCGAGACGCCATCGGCCTCGAAACGCTTGGCCAGGTCGATGACCTGCACGGTGCTGACTTCGGCCCAGCCGTCGGTGGCGACGAAGCCGTCCTTGGCATCCAGGCCAACGATGACCTTGCCTGGGAAGGCCTTGCACGCTTCGGCCACGAACTCCGGCTGCTTCACCGCCTTGGTGCCGATGATCACGTAGCTGACGCCAGCCTTGACGTAGTGCTCGATGGTTTCCAGCGAGCGGATGCCACCGCCGATCTGGATCGGCAGGGTTGGGTAGCGCTTGGCGATGGCAGTCACCACTTCGCCGTTGACTGGCTGGCCTTCGAAGGCGCCATTGAGGTCGACCAGGTGCAGGCGGCGGCAGCCACCCTCGACCCACTTGGCGGCCATGCTCACCGGGTCGTCGGAAAAGACCGTGGAGTCTTCCATGCGGCCTTGGCGCAGGCGCACGCAGGCACCGTCCTTCAGATCGATAGCGGGGATAATCAGCATCTTGGGAACCTGTCTGTTCTTAGGGTTTCAGGGCTTTTCGAGCGCCCACAGATCGCTTTCGATGCTCTCGAACCGCTCCTTGAGGTGCAGCTGAACATCGGCAATCGCCCTGTTGTAGTAAAGGGGTGCAATTTCTTTGCTGAACAGCTCAAGCACCTCGGCCACCTCGAACGACCCCAGCTCCAGCTCGAAACGGTCTTCGAGAAAGCGCTTGAGCGTGTCGAGCGCATCGCGCTCCTGCTCGGGGGCCAACGTCATGACCGGGGCCTTGGCTTTCGACCTGCTCATTTACCAGCGCCCGTCCCAGGCGACGAAGTTCTGCAGCAACTGCAGGCCATGGGTATGGCTCTTCTCCGGGTGGAACTGCACGGCAAAGCGCGAGCCATCAGCCAGCGCAGCGGCGAAGTCGACACCGTAGTGGCCGCGGCCGACAACCTGACCCGGCTTGCCGGCATTGATGTAGTAGCTGTGTACGAAGTAGAAACGTGCGCGATCAGGGATGTCGTGCCACAGCGGGTGGTCGATGGTCTGGCTGACTTCGTTCCAGCCCATGTGCGGCACCTTCAGGTGCTCACCGTCTTCTTGCAGGTCTTTGCCGAAGAAGCGCACCTGGCCGGGGAACAGGCCAATGCAGTCGACGCCGGTGTTTTCCTCGCTGTGTTCGAGCAGCGCCTGCATGCCTACGCAGATGCCGAGGAACGGGCGGTCCTGGCTGACTTCGCGCACCAGGCTATCGAAGCCCAGGCGACGGATTTCGGCCATGCAGTCGCGAATCGCGCCCACACCCGGGAACACCACACGGTCGGCCTCGCGAATGACCGCGGCATCACTGGTGACCAGCACTTTACCGGCACCTACGTGCTCAAGCGCCTTGGCTACCGAGTGCAGGTTGCCCATGCCATAGTCGATTACGGCTACCGTCTGCATTTACAGGCACCCTTTGGTCGACGGCATCTGCCCGGCCATGCGCTCATCGAGGGTGACAGCCATGCGCAGCGCGCGGCCGAATGCCTTGAACACCGTTTCGATCTGGTGGTGGGTGTTGTGGCCACGCAGGTTGTCGATGTGCAGGGTTACCAGCGCGTGGTTGACGAAGCCTTGGAAGAACTCCTGGAACAGGTCGACATCAAAGCCGCCAACGCTGGCACGGGTATACGGCACATGCATCTGCAGGCCTGGGCGGCCGGAGAAGTCGATGACCACGCGCGACAGCGCTTCGTCCAGCGGCACGTAGGCGTGCCCGTAACGGAAGATACCCTTCTTGTCACCGATGGCCTGGGCAAATGCCATGCCCAGGGTAATACCGACGTCCTCGACGGTATGGTGATCGTCGATATGCAGGTCACCCTTGCACTCGATATCCAGATCGATCAGCCCATGGCGGGCGATCTGGTCCAGCATGTGTTCAAGGAAAGGCACACCGATATCGAATCGGGCCTTGCCGCTGCCATCGAGGTTGATCGAGCACTTGACCTGGGTTTCCAGGGTATTGCGCTCGACGGAAGCCTTACGTTCGACCATCACCAGCTCCGCAAAATCATTGGGCGAAAAGGGCTCCATTATAGGCCCAGAACGCGCCAGCTTGAAACGCGGATGACATATGGCAAAGCAAGCAATTACGGGGGCGGGATGCCGCTACAGGTCTATACAACCGGGTAATCGCGGCATGCGCTCTCTGTGGGAGCGGCCTTGTGCCGCGAATGGGGCGCAAAGCGCCCCTTGGGCCTGCCCAGCATTACATCAATGGAACAGCACCGCGGTCTTCTGCAAGGTAACCCACACCCCCCAGGCCAGCGGCACGACCACCACCGCCCAGGCCAGCAGCACCAGCGCCAGGCTCCCCGGCGCCGCCTTCCACTCCAGCGACCGCGCCCCATCGGCGCCCTTGTCATGGCTCAGCGCGCGTTCGGCCGCCAGTTCGGCGTCGCTCATAAAGTGCTTGTCGGCCACCGGGCGCACCAGCATGTTGCAGATAAAGCCCAGCACCAGCAGGCCAGCGAGTATGTACAAGGTCATGTCGTAAGCCGCTGCCCGCTCCACCCCCGCGGCCAACTGAGACTCGCGCAGGTAAGTGATCAACACCGGCCCCAGCACGCCCGCCGCAGCCCAGGCAGTCAGCAGGCGGCCATGAATGGCGCCGACCATCTGTGTGCCGAACAGGTCCGCCAGGTACGCGGGCACGGTCGCGAAACCGCCGCCATACATCGACAGGATGATGCAGAACGCGGCCACGAACAGCGCCACGTTACCCAGGTGCCCCATGTTCGGCACCAGGCTGTAAAGGCCAACACCCAAGGCAAAGAAGGCGAAGTAGGTGTTCTTGCGGCCGATGTAGTCGGAGAACGACGCCCAGAAGAACCGCCCGCCAATGTTGAACAGGCTCAGCAGGCCGGTGAAGCCGGCGGCGATCGCGGCAATTTGGGCCAGCTGGGCCGCATTCAGCTGGCTGAAGGTCAGTTCGTTGCCCAATAATTTGCCGGCGAATACTTCCTGCAGCAGGGGCGACGCCATGCCCAGAATGCCGATGCCCGCCGACACGTTCAGGCACAGCACCAGCCAGATCAGTGCGAACTGCGGGGTTTTCCAGGCGACGCTGACGTGTACATGGCGGTCGGTCACCATGGTGTTACCGGCTTTTTTCGCCGGGGCGGTCCAGCCTTCGGGCTTCCAGCCGGTCGGCGGCACGCGGTAAGCCAGCGCGCCGGCAGTCATGAACACGAAGTAGATTGCCGCCATGGCGACGAAGCTTTGCCATACGCCCACTTCGTGCTCGTTGCCAAAATGCCCCATCAGCGCGGTGGCCAGCGGTGCACCCACCATGGCCCCGCCACCGAAGCCCATGATCGCCATGCCGGTGGCCATGCCGCGCTTGTCCGGGAACCACTTGATCAGCGTGGACACAGGGGAGATATAGCCCAGCCCCAGGCCGATACCGCCGATTACGCCGGAGCCCAGCCACATCAGCCACAGTTGGTGGGTTTTTACACCAATGGCCGAGATCAGCATGCCGCCGCACCAGCACAGTGCCGACACCAGGCCGGCCTTGCGCGGCCCGGCGTGCTCCAGCCAACCGCCCAATACTGCCGCCGAGCAACCGAGGAAGACAAAGAACAGGGTGTAGATCCAGCTCAGCATCGAGATCGGCCAGTCGCATTCGGCGCTGAACATCCGGGCCATGAAGCTCATGTCTGCCGCACAGGCAACGGGGGCGGTAATACCAAGGGCTTGCGACAAAGGCAGCCAGAACACCGAAAAGCCGTAGGCCATACCAATGCACAGGTGGATGGCCAGGGCAGCCGGGGGAACCAGCCAGCGGTTGAAGCCCGGGCGGGCGATGATGCGCTCCTTCGACAGGAAGCCTGGCACACTGGCCGAGGCCCCCGCCGCGACGGTACTGGTCATGGATCTGATCCTTCTTATGGTGGGTGCTCGCAAAGCGGCGCAAGATTAGCAGAGCCAAGTGGCGTGAAAGCAATCTGATATCGTGATTTTTTGCTCGGCTGAAACGGTCATGTCCGCTGCACCGGCCCTATCGCCGGCAAGCCAGCTCCCACAGGGATCTCACCGTCTTCCAGGCCGGTGCCATACCTGTGGGAGCTGGCTTGCCGGCGATAGGGCCGGTACAGGCGATACATACGGAACTGACAAAATCCTGCCTGTCGAAAGCCGTACCATCTGCTGCAACCGTAGGAAATGGCCTGTATCTCTAGTCGTATAAGCAGGCACAACCACTGCGGCGTTATACTCTGCCGCCTGAATTCACTAACGGACTACAAGGACTCGCCCATGAAAGCGTTCGGCAAAATCCTGGGGCTGGGGCTTCTCGGGTTGCTGCTGATCATCGTGGCGCTGGGCTTCGCCCTGACCCACCTCTTTGATCCCAACGACTACAAAGACGAGATTCGCCAGCTGGCACGGGACAAGGCTCACGTCGAGCTGACCCTCAACGGCGACATCGGCTGGAGCCTGTTCCCGTGGCTGGGCCTGGAGTTGCACGACGCAAGCATCGCCACGCTGGCCAAACCCAAGGAGCCGTTCGCCGACCTGCAGATGCTCGGCCTTTCCGTGCGCGTGCTGCCGTTGCTGCGCCGCGAAGTGCAGATGAGCGACGTGCGCGTCGAAGGCCTGAACCTGACCCTGGCGCGCGACGAGCAGGGCCATGGCAACTGGGAAGACATCGGCAAACCGCTGCCTGCGCAGAACGGTGCAAACGCCGAGGCACCTGCCCAGGCATCTGCCGAGCAGAAGCCTGCGACAGCCGACAGCAACGACCGCGCCGTCAAGCTGGACATCGACAGCCTGACCGTGAACAACGCCCGCGTGCAATACACCGATGCCAAGACCGGCCAGAGCTACAGCGCCGAGAGCATCCAGTTGAGCACTGGCCCGGTTCATGAAGGTGCGAACATTCCACTCAAGGCCAGTGCCTTCCTCAGCGCCAGTCAGCCGAACATCAAGGCCCGCACCGAGCTGGCCGGCGAACTGCGCTTCGACCGCAAGCTCAAGCGCTACAACTTCGAAGACATGCGCCTGTCGGGCGAAACCTCGGGTGAGCCAACCGGCGGCAAGACCGTGACCTTCGCCGCCCAAGGCCAGCTGCTGGTCGACCTGGCCGCCAATGTCGCCTCGTGGAGCGGCCTGAAAGTCTCGGCCAACCAGCTGCGCGCCCTGGGCGAGCTGAACGTGCGTGACCTGGACAAGGCCCCACAGCTAAGCGGTGGCCTGTCCATCGCCCAGTTCAACCTGCGCACGTTCCTCGACAGCATTGGCCGCCCACTGCCGGCCACCAACGACCCGGCAGCCTTCGCCAAGCTGGAGCTGGTCACCCGCCTGCAAGGCACAGCAAACAGCCTGGCCCTGGAAGACCTGGCCGTGAAGCTGGACGACAGCACCTTCAGTGGGCGTGTGGCCGTGGAAGACTTCGCCAAGCAGGCCCTGCGCCTGCAGCTCAAGGGCGATACCTTCGACGCTGACCGCTACCTGCCAGCCAAGAGCGAAGAAGCCAAGGGCGCCACTGCCGCGCGCCAGGCCGAGGTCAAGCAGCAAGAAGCCAGCGCCGTGGCCGGTGCCGGCACCACACCGCTGCCCAACGCCCCGACTCAAGTAGCGTGGAGCGACGACAAGCTGCTGCCGGTCGACCGCCTGCGCGCCCTCGACCTGCAAGCCGACCTGGCCTTTGGCTCACTGACCCTGGACAAGCTGCCGATCAAAGACGCCCAGCTCAAGGCCATCGGCCAGGGCGGCCTGCTGACCCTGCAAACCCTGCGTGGCGAGCTGTACAACGGCACCTTCGAAGCCAAAGGCACAGTCGATGTGCGCCCTGCCGTACCGCAACTGGGTGTGAACACCAACATCCAGCGCGTGCCGGTTGAGCACTTCATCAAGGCCGAAGGCAAGGACCAGGTTCCACCGGTCAAAGGCCTGCTGACCCTGACCAGCGACCTGACCGCCACCGGCAACAGCCAGAAAGCCCTGGTCGACACCCTCAACGGCAGTGCCAACTTCACCATCAATGATGGTGTGCTGGTCAACGCCAACCTGGAACAGCAGCTGTGCCAGGCCATCGCCACGCTCAACCGCAAGACCCTGAGCGGCGAGCCACGCGGCAAAGACACCCCATTCCAGGAACTGCGCGGCAGCCTGGTGGTGCGCAATGGCGTTGCCAGCAACCCGGACCTCAAGGCGCGAATTCCGGGCCTGACCGTCAACGGCCATGGCGACCTCGACCTGCGCGTGCTGGGCATGGACTACAACGTCGGTGTAATTGTCGAAGGCGATCAGCGCGCCATGCCGGACCCGGCCTGCCAGGTCAACGAACGCTATGTGGGCGTTGAAGTGCCCCTGCGCTGCCGTGGCCCGCTGGAGCTAGGCGCCAAGGCCTGCCGCCTGGACCAGGGCGGCATGGGCAAGGTTGCCGCCAAGCTGGCCGGCAACCGCCTCAAAGACAAGATTGATGAAAAGCTCGAAGAGAAACTTGGAGACAAAGTGAGCCCGGAATTAAAAGACGCACTCAAGGGGCTGTTCAAGCGATGAGCCCCGAGCAGTTCTCCAGCGCTGTGCTGGACTGGTACGACGAGCACGGCCGGCACGACCTGCCCTGGCAACAGGGCATCACCCCGTACCGGGTGTGGGTGTCGGAAATCATGCTGCAGCAGACCCAGGTCAGCACCGTGCTCAACTACTTCGACCGGTTCATGCAGGCCCTGCCGACCGTGCAGGCCCTGGCCGAAGCGCCGGAGGACGAAGTGCTGCACCTGTGGACGGGGCTGGGCTACTACACCCGCGCACGCAACCTGCAAAAAGCGGCAAAGATCGTGGTCGAGCAACATGGCGGCGAATTCCCGCGCAGTGTCGAGCAGCTCACCGAGCTGCCCGGCATCGGCCGCTCCACCGCCGGCGCCATCGCCAGCATCAGCATGGGCATTCGCGCGCCGATCCTGGACGGTAACGTCAAGCGTGTGCTGGCGCGCTACACCGCCCAGGCCGGCTACCCAGGCGAGCCCAAGGTAGCCAACCAGCTGTGGGCCACGGCCGAGCGTTTTACCCCGCTGCAACGCGCCAATCACTATACCCAGGCCATGATGGACATGGGCGCCACGCTGTGTACCCGCAGCAAGCCCAGTTGCCTGATCTGCCCATTGCAGCGCGGCTGCGAGGCACACCTGCACGGCGAAGAAACCCGCTACCCAGAGCCCAAACCGCGCAAGGCGCTGCCGCAACGGCGCACGCTGATGCCATTGCTGGCCAACCACGAAGGCGCCATCCTGCTTTATCGCCGCCCCTCCAGCGGGCTTTGGGGTGGTTTGTGGAGCCTGCCGGAGCTGGACGACCTCGCACAGCTCGACGACCTGGCCTATCAGCACGGCTTGCGCCTGGCAGGCAGCCAGGCCATGGAAGGCCTGACCCATACCTTCAGCCACTTCCAGCTGGCAATCGAGCCCTGGCTGGTGCACGTCGACTTGGTCGGCGAGCACGTGGCCGAGGCCGACTGGCTCTGGTATAACCTCGCCACCCCGCCGCGCCTGGGCCTTGCCGCCCCGGTGAAAAAACTGCTTGAACGCGCGGCCGACGAACTGATTGCAGGAGACGCCCAATGACCCGCACCGTGATGTGCCGCAAATACAAAGAAGAACTGCCAGGCCTGGAGCGCCCGCCCTACCCCGGTGCCAAGGGCCAGGACATCTTCGAACACATCTCGCAGCAAGCCTGGGCCGACTGGCAGAAGCACCAGACCATGCTGATCAACGAAAAACGCCTGAACATGATGAATGCCGAGGACCGCAAATTCCTCCAGGCAGAGATGGACAAGTTTTTCGCCGGCGAAGAATACGCACAGGCGGAAGGCTACGTTCCACCGGCCGAATGACCCCAAAAATCGTAAGCGACGGAATTAATTTAAAATTTTTTCAAAAAGTCGTTGACGAGCGGTCCGGAAATCTATTTAATTCACCTCGTCGCCCAGATAGCTCAGTCGGTAGAGCAGAGGATTGAAAATCCTCGTGTCGGCGGTTCGACTCCGTCTCTGGGCACCACCTTCAAGCTTCTGGTGGTTGCAAAGTTACCCGAAGCGACAACAAGAAACCCGCCTAGTGCGGGTTTTTTGTTGTCTGTAATATTTGCTCATTGACCAGCATCAAATAGCCATCACTCGCTCACCTTCATAATCGAAGACGGATACCCGTATCGACCAGCAAGGACCTCCATGAGCGAAGAATCCCCCCTCCTGCTCCCCGCCCCCAGCGAACCCCCCATCACTCCAGTCCGCACGCGCCGCCCACGCCAGCGCAAGCCGGAACCGACGATCACCCGTATCAGCCAGCAACCCGCTGCACTGGAAGTTGCCACCGCCCCGAAGGGCAGCAACGAAGACAGCACCTCGGCCCACCTGCCGGCCAGCTACCCCTACCGCACACGCCTGCGACGCCAGGACTACGAAAAGGCCAAGCACGCGCTGCAGATCGAGCTGTTGAAGGTACAAAGCTGGGTGAAGGAAACCGGCCAGCGTGTGGTGATCCTGTTCGAGGGGCGCGATGCCGCAGGCAAGGGCGGCACCATCAAGCGCTTCATGGAGCACCTCAACCCACGTGGCGCACGCATCGTCGCACTGGAGAAGCCGTCCGAGCAGGAACAGGGCCAGTGGTATTTCCAGCGCTACATCCAGCACCTGCCCACAGCGGGTGAAATGGTGTTCTTCGACCGCTCCTGGTACAACCGCGCGGGCGTCGAGAAGGTGATGGAGTTCTGCACACCGCTGCAGTACCTGGAGTTCATGCGCCAGACACCGGACCTGGAGCGAATGCTGTGCAACAGCGGCATCCTGCTGTTCAAGTACTGGTTTTCGGTGAACCGCGAAGAGCAACTGCGACGCTTCATTTCACGCCGGGACGACCCGCTCAAACACTGGAAGCTGTCACCCATCGACATCAAGTCGCTGGACAAGTGGGAAGACTACACCGCGGCCAAGGAAGCGATGTTCTTCCACACCGACACCGCCGATGCGCCGTGGACGGTGATCAAGTCCGATGACAAGAAGCGCGCGCGGATCAACTGCATCCGCCACTTCCTGCATTCGCTGGACTACCCGGGCAAGGACCACAGCGTGGCCCACGCCCCGGATGCGCTGCTGGTCGGCAAGGCCGCTCGCGGCTTCGAAGAAGACGAGCTGGTCGCCCAACCAGCCTGAAGGGCCTAGAAGTTGGCCATGGCACTGCAATAATCAGCCTTGCGCCGGGCCACGTCCTCGGCCTTGTCCAGGCGCTTGAGCGTGCCGCCGCAAGCGCTGTAGCCGTGCACCACCAGCTCGTAGTCGGCGCCTTTTTGCGGCACGAACGAGAACATGCCCAGGCAGTTCTGCACCGTGTCATAGCCGGCCGAGCGCCCCCCATCGAGAAAGTGCAGGGTAAACGGCTTACCGGCAGGCACCAGCACTTCGCTGACTGCGTCACCCGCCCGGGCAGATGCACTGGCCGGCATGCCCAAGGTTTCGCCATTGCGGTCGGCGAAGCCTTTGGTGGGTACCGCAATCACTCCGGCACCGGGGCTGTACCAGTCCACACAGTCCTTTTCCGGTACCGCACGTACCATACCGTCGGCGATTACCCGCAGGCGTGCGGTGTCACCGCCACTGGGCGAGCCGTAGGGGGTATTGAAAGATTTGACTGCGGCAATGTTGCCGCAGCCGGCAAGAGCCGCGGCCAGCAGGCCGAGCATGACGGGTGCTTTCATCCGTGATTGTCCTTTGCGCGAATGCCGAATGTCCGGCAGCCTGAGTCAGACCCGCCAATGCCGCTTGGGTTTCACTGCCATCTGCGATTCAATACGCACTTTTCCAGCACCACCCAAGGACTCAAGCCCCCATGGCCACCCCTACCAAGCAACAGAAACGCGCCAAGCGCGCCGCCAGCAAGGCCAAGCAGAACCGCATGGTGCGTAGCGGCCAGGCGGTCAAGCCCAGTGCCGGCGACAGCGCCAGCGTCGAGCAGGTATACAACAAGGCGATGGAGTCGGGCAGCTACGACGCGATGTTCGAGAAGATGAAGGAAGCCCAGGAAGGCGGCCTGGTGCCGATGATCTCGGTGTTCCTGGTAGACCCACTGCTGGCCCTGGTGCTCAAGGGGCACAAGGAAGAGCACGCCACCGACTACATCGTGCTGGTGTTCAACGCCTACCGCAAATGGCTGGACGGCGCCGACGAAGAGGCCACCATGGCCTGGCTGGAAAGCGACGAGTTCCAGGCTGCCTACATCACCGCATCCGAACTGGTGGCCAAGCAGCAGCAACAGCAGAAGCAGTTTGGCTGACAGGGCCATTTAACCTGCAAGGGCCCTATCGCCGGCAGCCAGCTCCCACAGGGTCATGACAGGCCTGAGTGCAAAGATTCCTGTAGGCGCTGGCTTGCCGGCGATAGGGCCGGTACAGGCAACAAAAAAGGCCGCACCCTCTACAGGGCGCGGCCTTTTCATTACAGCCAGCGCGGATCAGTTGTCCAGCGCCACCCGCCCGGCAGCTTCGCGCTTGCGGTGTACCAGCAATCCAGCCGCTACCACACCAATGCTCAGCAACGCAGTCGCGATGATCTCCGCACGGTGATCCTCACGCAGTGCCATGACCACCAGAATGGCAACGATGAAGGCAATGGTCGCCCAGGTCAGGCCCGGAAACAGCCACATCTTGAAGGTGATCTTCTCGCCACGGGCCTCACGCTGGCCGCGCATGCGCAGTTGCGACACGGCAATCACCAGGTACACCAGCAAGGCAATGGCGCCAGAGCTGGCCAGCAGGAATTCGAACACCTGGGCCGGGGCCACGAAGTTGGCGAACACGCAAAGGAAAGCCGCTGCAGTGGACAGCAAAACCGCCACATGCGGGGTTGCCGCCTTGGTGGTGCGCTGGGCGATCGCCGGGGCGTCGCCACGCTTGCTCAGCGAGAATAGCATGCGCGAAGAGGTATACAGCGCCGAGTTCAGGCAGCTGGTCACGGCGATCAGCACGACGATGTCGACGATCAGCTTGGCATTCGGCACGCCGATGCGGCTCAGCACAGTCTGGTAGGAACCGGTTTCGGCCAGGGCCGGGTCGTTCCACGGCACCAGGGCCACGACCAGGAAGATCGACACCAGGTAGAACAGGCAGATACGCCAGATGACCGAGTTGGTGGCGCGGCTGATCTGCTTGCCCGGGTCCTTCGACTCGGCAGCAGCAATGGTGACGATTTCGGTACCCATGAACGAGAACATGGTGGTCAGCATGGCTGCCAGCACTGCGCCCAGGCCGTTAGGCATAAAGCCTTGGGTATCGAACAGGTGGCTGGCACCGCTCACCTGGCTGCTCGGCACAAAGCCGAACATGGCCGCACAGCCCACGGCGATGAAACCGATGATCGCCAGCACCTTGAGCAGGGCGAACCAGAACTCGAACTCACCGTAGTTCTTCACACTGCACAGGTTGGTCAGGGTCAGCGCCAGGGTAATGATGAGGGAGAACGCCCACAGATCCACCGCAGGGAACCAGGCATGCAGAATGGCCGCGGCAGCGTTGGCCTCCAGCGGAATCACCAGCACCCAGAACCACCAGTACAGCCAGCCAATGGTAAAACCGGCCCAGCGCCCGATGGCGCGGTCGGCATAGGTAGAGAACGAACCGGTGTCAGGCGAGGCGACCGCCATTTCACCCAACATGCGCATCACCAGCACGACCAGCGTACCGGCGGCGGCGTAAGCCAGCAGCACGGCCGGGCCGGCAGCTGCGATGGCGTGGCCGGAGCCTACGAACAGGCCGGCACCGATGACACCAGCGATGGACAGCATGGTCACATGCCGTTGTTTGAGCCCCTGAGCGAGGTCATTGGAATTGTTACCGCTCATAAAACTACCTTTGTAAGGAGTGGACCACTCCGACTGCGGGTACGGAGCGCGCCAAGGGTTGACCTAGGCGTCGCTGCAATCGGCGGTTTCCTACTGGCAATAAGCGCGCCATCTGCTGAATGCATTCGTCAGAAAATTTCACGGGCCTTTTAGCACGCGGTTTGGAGGGCTTTCGGCCACGGCTTGACCGAAAGGACGCCAAATCATCGGATTACTGAAATACCCACTTACAAACGCACCAAAGGTGCTCCTCGGTAACACCCGTGCACCACCGCAATGCCAGAAAGTGCAACCTTGAGGTACAACCCTTTAGCCTGTGGCGCGTCCACAGATAAGGCTGCCCCCTGAGAACACCTTTGACCTAAAGGTCGGATTTACCCCTCGAATGGGCCAAAACCGCTTCCATGAGCGGGCTAAAGCTGGCACCATCGCGCCTTTTTTCATCAAGGCTCTGGTGCTGGGCGACACCTTCGCGGACATCTGCGCGACGTTACGCTGTAGCGATGCGACAAACTGCCCCACCAGTGCCCACAGTCCCTGGCAACCCTGTTGGCCGCCATAATGCCGCTATGCTAGCTTGGCGCACGCCAGGAAGGCCGCCAATAGCTGGGAACGCACCCGAACACATGAGGACCGCACATGGCTCAGGCCACGCCCGCGCTGGAAATCCGCAATCTGCACAAACGCTACGGCGAGCAGGAAATTCTCAAGGGCATTTCGCTGACCGCGCGCGACGGTGACGTGATCTCCATCCTGGGGTCGTCCGGCTCCGGCAAGTCCACCCTGCTGCGTTGCATCAACCTGCTCGAGAACCCGCACCAGGGCGAAATCCTGGTTGCTGGCGAAGCCCTCAAGCTCAAGGCAGCCAAAAACGGCGACCTGGTCGCTGCCGACAACCGCCAGATCAACCGCCTGCGCAGCGAAATCGGCTTTGTCTTCCAGAACTTCAACCTGTGGCCGCACATGTCGATCCTCGACAACATCATCGAGGCGCCACGCCGCGTGCTCGGCCAGAGCAAGGCCGAGGCCATCGAAGCCGCCGAAGCTTTGCTGAACAAGGTGGGCATCTACGACAAACGCCACAGCTACCCCGCCCAGCTTTCCGGTGGCCAGCAACAGCGTGCCGCCATTGCCCGTACCCTGGCCATGAAGCCTAAAGTGATCCTGTTCGACGAGCCCACTTCGGCCCTCGATCCGGAAATGGTCCAGGAAGTGCTTAACGTTATCCGCGCATTGGCCGAAGAAGGCCGTACCATGCTGTTGGTAACGCACGAGATGAGCTTTGCCCGCCATGTGTCCAGTGAAGTCGTCTTCCTGCACCAGGGCTTGGTCGAAGAGCAGGGATCGCCGCAGCAGGTCTTCGAGAACCCGAACTCGGCGCGTTGCAAGCAATTCATGTCAAGCCACCGCTAACGGAGCAATACATGCACACATACAAGAAGTTTCTCCTGGCAGCTGCTGCCACGCTGGTGATGTCGGCAAACGCCATGGCCGCAGAAAAACTGCGCATGGGCATCGAAGCCGCCTACCCACCGTTCAACAACAAGGATGCCAGCGGTAACGTGGTTGGTTTCGACAAAGACATCGGCGACGCCCTGTGCGCCAAGATGAAAGTCGAATGCTCGGTCGTCACCTCCGACTGGGACGGCATCATCCCGGCCCTGAACGCCAAGAAGTTCGACTTCCTGGTGTCGTCGCTGTCGATCACCGACGAGCGCAAGCAGGCGGTGGACTTCACCGAGCCGTACTACTCCAACAAGCTGCAGTTCATCGCGCCGAAAAACGTCGACTTCAAGACTGACAAAGAGTCGTTGAAGGGCAAGGTCATCGGCACCCAGCGTGCAACCCTGGCCGGCACCTACCTTGAAGACAACTTCAAGGGCGTGGACGTGAAGCTGTACGACACCCAGGAAAACGCCTACCTGGACCTGGTGTCCGGCCGCATCGACGGCATCCTGGCCGACAAGTACGTGCAGTACGAGTGGCTGAAAAGCAAAGACGGCTCCAACTTCGAGTTCAAGGGCGAGCCGGTGATGGACAGCGACAAGATCGGCATTGCCGTGCGCAAAGGTGACACCAAGCTGCGCGACGAGCTGAACAAAGCCCTGGCAGAAATCAAGGCCGACGGCACGTACAAGAAGATCAACGACAAGTACTTCCCGTTCAGCATCGAATGACCCGCCCTGACCGGCGCGCCCACGTGGCGCGCCAGTCCCTAAAATGACCTGCCCATGAATATCGACCTGCACGGATTCGGTCCGGCCATGATGGCCGGCACCTTGATGACCGTAAAACTGGCGCTTTGCGCCTTGCTGCTGGGGCTGGTGCTGGGCCTGCTCGGCGCCCTGGCCAAAACCTCACCGCTCAAGCCCCTGCAATGGCTTGGCGGCTTCTACTCGACCCTGGTTCGTGGCGTGCCCGAACTGCTGTGGGTACTGCTTATCTATTTCGGTACCGTCGGGCTGATGAACAGCCTCGGCGAAGCCCTGAACATGCCGGGCCTGGAGCTTAGCGCCTTCGCGGCGGGTGTAATCGCCCTGGGCTTGTGCTTTGGCGCCTACGCCACCGAAGTGTTCCGTGGCGCCATCCTGGCGATCCCCAAGGGCCACCGTGAAGCGGGCCTGGCGCTGGGCCTGTCCAAGGGCCGCATCCTGTCGCGGATCATCCTGCCGCAGATGTGGCGTATCGCCCTGCCCGGCCTTGGCAACCTGTTCATGATCCTGATGAAGGACACCGCCCTGGTGTCGGTGATCGGCCTGGAAGAAATCATGCGTCACTCGCAAATCGGCGTGACCGTGACCAAGGAGCCGTTCACTTTCTACATGGTCGCAGCCTGCATCTACCTGGGCCTGACCGTCATTGCCATGACCGGCATGTACTTCATGGAAAAACGCGCCGCTCGCGGCTTTGCGAGGGCTGAATAATGAATTGGGAAGTCATCTTCAAATGGCTGCCGCGCCTGGCCGAGGGTGCGGTCCTGACCCTGGAGCTGGTAGCCATTGCCGTGGTTGCCGGTTTGATCCTGGCCATCCCGCTGGGCATCGCCCGCTCCTCGCGCCACTGGTACGTGCGCGCCGTGCCGTTCAGCTACATCTTCTTCTTCCGTGGTACGCCGCTGCTGGTGCAGTTGTTTCTGGTCTATTACGGCCTGGCGCAGTTCGATGCGGTGCGCTCGAGCTCGCTGTGGCCGTACCTGCGCGATCCGTTCTGGTGCACGGTGCTGACCATGACCCTGCACACCGCCGCGTACATTGCCGAGATCCTGCGTGGCGCGCTGCAATCGATCCCCAAAGGTGAGATCGAAGCGGCGCGGGCGCTGGGCATGTCGCGGGGCAAGGCGCTGTTCTACATCATGCTGCCCCGTGCTGCGCGCATCGGCCTGCCGGCGTACAGCAACGAAGTGATCCTGATGCTCAAGGCCAGTGCGCTGGCCAGTACCGTGACCCTGCTGGAACTGACCGGCATGGCCCGTACCATCATTGCCCGTACCTACCTGCCGGTGGAAATCTTCTTTGCCGCAGGCGTGTTCTACCTGGTGATCTCGTTCTTGCTGGTGCAGGGCTTCAAGCTGCTGGAGCGCTGGCTGCGTGTGGATGCCTGCCAAGGGCGCTGACATCTCCTGGCCTTCTTCGCGGGCACGCCCGCTCCCACAATTACTGCACAGTGCTTAGCCTGTGCACTATACCTGTGGGAGCGGGCGTGCCCGCGAAGAGGCCCTAAAAACCAACACACATCTACCCATGTCCAGCCACCTCCACAGCCACCACCTAAGCACCCGCTTCAAGGCCCTCGACCAGTTCCTGATCGAGCACCAACAGCTGTGGAAACCCCGCCCCTTCACCACCCTGCAACTGGCCTGGGAAACCACCCACCCCCAGCTTGCCGCCCACCTGCGCCAATGCTCCCTGGCAGACGCCGAAGCCGACAGCGCCGCTGACCGCTTGCCCGCGCCCTTCCCACAACTGGCCGAACAAGCCCAAAAGCTCGCCGCCCTCGGCAGCCTCCCTCAAACCGACCTGCCACCTGCCGCCCACCGCCTGGACGTCGCCGTCCCCGGCCGCAAATGGCAGCAGATCGAAGCCTTCGCCAGCCACCTGACCTTCCACCACCAGCCTCAACACTGGCTGGACTGGTGCTCCGGCAAAGGCCACCTCGGCCGTCGCCTGCTGCAACCCGGCCAGCAGTTGACCTGCCTGGAATACGACGCCGAACTGGTTGCCGCCGGCCAGGCACTGAGCGCCCACCATCACTTGCCAGCACAGCACGTACACCAGGATGTGATGGCCAGCGACAGCACCCGCCACCTCGCTGGCGACAAAAGCGTGGTCGCCCTGCATGCCTGTGGCGACCTGCACGTCCGCCTGATGCAACTGGCCAGCCAGCAAGGCTGCCGGCAACTCGCCGTAGCCCCCTGCTGCTACAACCGCATCGCGGCGCCGCACTACCAGGCGTTATCCACAGCCGCGAAAGCATCGAGCCTGCAGCTGTCGCTGGACGACCTGGGCCTGCCCCTGAGCGAAACTGTCACTGCCGGCGCCCGCGTGCGGCGCCAGCGCGACACCTCGATGGCCCGCCGCTTGGGCTTCGACCTGCTGCAACGCCAGCAGCGCCAGACCGGCGAATACCTGCCAACGCCGTCGCTGCCGGTCGCCTGGCTGGAAAAGCCCTACGAGCAGTACTGCCGCGACCTGGCCGACCTCAAACAACTGCCCTTGAACGGCAACCCGGACTGGGCCGCCCTGGAAGCAGCCGGGTGGCAACGACTGGCCGAGGTACGCAACCTGGAGCGCGTACGTAACCTGTTCCGCCGGCCGCTGGAATTGTGGCTGGTGCTTGATCGCGCCCTGTTCCTCGAAGAACAAGGCTATGAGGTACGCCTGGGCCTGTTCTGCGATTACCCGCTGACCCCGCGCAACCTGCTGATACTCGCGGAACGTGACCTTTAGCCGCAGCACAACCTGTGGATAAGTCTGTGAACAAGCTTTTGATTACCTGTTGGATCCAAGCGCTATTTCAAGGGTTTGGCTTATTCCTGGTCGCAGCTGCAGCCCAGTAAAAACAGGCATTTGCGCAAAGACCAGCGGCGTAGCGATGCGGCATGCCTTTCGCGCAAGCCGCCAATGCCACTTGTGCATAAACATTTCTTATGGTTGGCGCAAGCGGCTTTTGTGGGAGCGGCCTTGTGCCGCGAAAGGGCTGCAAAGCAGCCCCTCTCAAAGTCTCAGTGCGCCTTACCTTTGGCGATCTCGATATCGTTCATCAGCGCCTTGGCCATGTCGCACAGGTAATCGGCAGCCCCCAGGAATTTATGGTCATCCTCCATATCCCCCTCGCGCACCAGGTGCTTGATGTAGCCCATCAGGATCGAGACATGCTCGTAGGCAGCGTCCACCGGAACGCCGGGTTGAACGCGAAGCAGATTTAGGGATGGGTTACCGGCTGCAAGGAAGGTTTCCACGCCTGCGGTGGTGATTGGTTTGGGGCTGCGGGTATCAGAGTCGATCGTTTTCAATGTTCAAACTCCCTAGTTCAAAAGGAGTTGCCGTGTTCGTTCTTTCTCACGGAACAAAGGCGGCAACCGTGCACGAGGTGAGAAACCGAGTGAACATAGGAAGCTCGGCCAGACCAAGGTCTGCCCGCGCACGGTCGCCATTACGCAGCCGATACGTTCAAAGTCGGGTTCTCACACCCGGTCGCCTGAGCGACCCGCAAACGGTATCTGTGAGCCATTTCCCCGACAACAGCGATACTTCGGCAGCGCGCGTAGGATACTTCCGAACCCTCCAAACCCTGAAGCTTTTGGCCTCCTGGTTCAGAATTTTCATACAGCTTATGGCCTCTTCGCGGGCACGCCCGCTCCCACAATTACTGCACCACTTTCAAGGCAGTCACTAAACCTGTGGGAGCGGGCATGCCCGCGAAGAGGCCATGCCAGACAACACAAGGCTAATGCTCACCCGCCGTAACGGTGTATCATCCGCCCCCCAAATCATTAAAAAGTGACGTCGCGCGCTGCCCGCCAGCCCCGCGGCCGTCTGGCGTTGCGCCAGAACCGACAATGGACCAACGGACCCGACCATCGTGACCCGAGCCAAATCCTTCGCTTTGTTGACCCTTGCCCTGGCCATCACCGGCTGCGCCAACGGCCCCTCGCCTCACCACAACAGCAACCTGGGCTGGAACCACCCCGGCATGCAACTGGGCGGCGACAACGGCCTGCCCCTGCGCACCGAAAGCCCCTGCCGCAAGCGCGGCTGCGACAACGACAAGCTGTTCTTCAACCCGGGCAAAAGCGAGCCAAGCGTCAACACCATCCACCGCGGCTGGTAGGAAAATTCTCCTTTTGGGCCGGTGACTTAGGTCTTTTGCGAACATTCGCAAGGAAGTGGTTTACAGGCGCCAAACGATCGTTATAATGACGCCCCATTGCCGGTATAGCTCAGATGGTAGAGCAACTGACTTGTAATCAGTAGGTCCCGGGTTCGATTCCTGGTGCCGGCACCATACGCAGTATCAAAAAAGGCTCACCGAAAGGTGGGCCTTTTTTGTTTTCGGCTAGGAGGTATGACTCAAATGGCGGATTCCCCCAGCCTTGCGCAAGACGTTGTGCATTCAGCTACGGCGTTCTCAAAGGCGTTCCGGCAAAAGCCTCCGCGGTGGTTTGCGTTCGGCCTGTTTTCCATGTTCCCCACTAACTGCTGCGAATTCGCAAGTTTACTGCTGGCTTGGTTTCTGTGTGAGGAGCACGAGGGCATTGCCATCGACGTGGTAACGGGCGAGTTGAAGGCAGATACGGAGCAACGGCACATCTGGCTGAGGCTCGAAGGGCACAATCTGGATATCACCGCTGACCAATTCGATGCAGCTCTCCCTCACACGCTCATCACCCAACCCGGGGGATGGCATGAGAGGTACGCCTTGCTTGACGCGGCGCCATTCCAAAGGGATTTTCACGAAGAATACGGGGATGATTGCAGGCAAGACATCATCGACGACTATCGGGCCCTGGCACGTACCGCAAGGGCCCAGCTCAAATAGTAGGAAACGAGCGTGCTCACGCTACGGGGCAACCGTCGTGGCGACTCGGCCGTAGAGCGGCCTCAACAATCCCATAGCGACACCCCGTGGCTCTATCAGGCAGCACCGTCGCGCAGAGTAAAAGATTCAAAAGCACGCCGCGTCTTCTGTAGGAGCGGCCTTGTGTCGCGATGGGCCGCAAAGCGGCCCCGGGCAATATCAGGCCAGAATAGCGAAAGCTCAAGCACTCCAACAGGGCTCAAAAAGCCCTGTCAGGCGGCTTTCCGCTCCAAACTCTCCCAACCCAGGCAAGCCAGCGCCAATGTGCGTGGTACCGCTTCACGACCACTGCTGTAGCGGCTGATGCTGCGCGCGCTGACTCCCAGCGCTTCGGCAGCCTGGTCGAGCGTCATCCGGTGCCGCAAACGCCAGCGAATGAAAACTCGGGTGTTTTCATCAGGTGCGTTTTGGGCAAGCGCATCCAGTAGCAGGGTATCCGCACCAATCTGAATATCCAGCGCTGGCCACTCCACCGACCATCCTCCTTCGCCCAATACGACGCCTTCAAACGCTTTGCGCTTGGACAGCGGCGCCAAGCCAGGATACGTCTTGAGCGCATCGCTCATATCCAGGGTGAAATGCTGCCCATTGGTAAAGGTAAGCTCAAGGCTGGCGCCCGATCGGGGCTGTACACCCTTCAGACGGGGACGTTTCATCGATGCCATTTCATCCACTCCTTCAACAAATCGGCCTGATTGGCCGCCACCCAGGCCAGGGCTTCTTGCACCACTTTCGCAGGTGCCCTGCCTTGGCTAACAGTCACAGATTCCAGACTGATCACCACGTCCACCCCACCGCCGGTAAGGTGAACGTGGGGTGGTAGATGATCCCTTTCCCTTAGCTCAATGCGGTATTTGTCGCGAAATCGGTATTTGGTAGACATGGCATGATCGTATCGCCAATTTGGCGATACGGCAACCGCTACAAACCGGCTATGGAGATATCCACAGAACAGCATGAAGCGGTTCCGCGCAGCCACACTGCTGAGGGCCAACTAGATAAAAACTACAGGGACACGCAGGTCTGTGGAAAACCTGTGATGACTACGTAGGAATAGTTTTCTCCACAGGCGCTAAACACCTGAAACTGCATTTCCTGGCCGCCATTGTCCACAAGCGTTGACCGGTAATTTCAAATGCTACCGAGGCAGCAAAATGTGACCTAGAACTTGAAAAGCCACACCGTAACCGCAGTGGAGCAGCCCGAGTACGATCCGCTTCCGACAGCTCGTACGTTCACTCCCCATGTGATGGACACTCTTACCCGCATGGCGCTCATGCGCCAGATACAACGTACTTTGCTGCCGAGCAGCAAGCTACCGGCTTGGCCGAATCGTGCGCCAACCTGTGCCCGTCTCTTTCCTCTGGAAAGAGACGGGCACTTCTACCACTGCTGCAGCCCTGATCGCACATGGCTTTGCGGCATTCCCCCTCGTGACAATCGGCGTGACAAACCCCGATGTCACCAGCAACAGCGCTGTAGATGATGGTGCCGCAGACCAAGGAATGGACTGCACCTGACTGACAGTCAGGCATGCCACGGTCATCGCATTGCTGCGTTCACCCGGCTCAGGATCTTCAGGCGCTGGTCTAGTCAGCCAGTGCTGCCTCCGCCCGCCCACCGGCAACGGTGCTCAGGAGGCCAGATCATGAGATGCCCTTGCTCCCGGACGTAAGGAGCCGCCAGTCCCGCGTAGTGGACATTCCCCACAGGTCGCAGGGGCCTTGATCCCTGATAACACTCAGCATTCCTGGCGGGATGACGTGGGGCGAGGGTCGGAGAACAATGAGGCGAACGACATGGCATTGGTGAGTAGAAGCGATGGCAGAGGTTTCTACCACGGCATGTAATTGAGCGACGCAATACGACAAGTGACGCAGAGTACGCTTGCTGGTGAGCCACACGGATGTAGCAGTGTCGTTACGATGAGAGGATTAGCGTAATTGAGTCGCTGCAGACTGGAAGAGATGTGCCGACGCATCACGCAGCGGACCGCTGCCATACACAGCTCATTCCACTGGGCATCATAAAGGATGGCAGAATGCTGGCCAGTAGCACCTCTCAAGGCTATGATCCGATAACCCTTATTACCAGTCAGGATGAACCAGTTGGCGGTTACACATTGGGTCGTCGAGTTCTAAATGTGGAAACCAAATAACTAGCTCTAACTAAAACTTAACGAATCAAGGAAGAATACAATTGAGCAGTTTAGAAAACTCATCACTTTACGTCTCAGTAGATGAATTAGACTACCAATCCTGCATTGACGTAATCGAGCATACCGAAACAATTGATGAAGCTAAAGCAAACGTGCGGATTCATCATCTGAAGTTTGATGGAAATGGTAGACCAATGTCCAAGGCCCTTGCCGAGTTACTATACCAATACATCATTGACTATTGTATAGCATCTAAAAACAGGCCTGACACTCTGACAAATAGACAGTCAGCACAATTAACAAAAGAAGCACGGAAATTATTCAGACATCCAGAAACCTCAGAAGATGACCCTGATAAAACTGGCGAGGCTGGCGAGACTCTTCTTTTCTTCTTAACAGAAGCAATTCTCAAAGCGCCTCAAATCGTCGCAAAAATGGAATTAAAAACGAATAGACGGCTAGAGTCAAATGGCTCCGATGGCATTCATATGCGGTGGTGCGAAGAAGATCAGTTAGTTGACTTTTATTTCGGCGAATCGAAACTGTACAGCTCTATTGATGGGGCCATCACATCCGCTCTAAAAAGCATCAATGAATTCCATGATAAAGAAATTTATAAACATGAATTCACAATGATAACAAAGCACTTCAAATATGCCGACGACAATACAAAAAATGCAGTGGTTGACTTGATTAAGCTAGGCGAACCCGGCCCTGGTGCTCGAATAAACCATGCATGTTTGATCGGTTACAACTGGAAAGAATATCAAAACTTTCATAAAATCAAGCAATGCGATCTATCCAGTCAATTCCGCGAAATGTTGCTTACCGAGAGTAAAAACATTTCCAAAGTACTTAACACGAAATTTAAAGGCTTTGAAAAAAAACATCTTAACTTTGAGGTTTTTTTCTTACCTTTCCCATCTGTCCAGCAGTTTCGCGATGAATTCAATGCAGCCCTGGACTAAATCATGAATATTGCCGAACAGTTCCAACCTCAAATAGAAAAGCTTTACAAACTAAACATAGAGTCTCTGCTGCCAGTTCCAGATAGCCCAGCCAGTATTACGGAGCATGAGATTAAAAAACTCATCGGCGTGTCATCTGCGCTTTCCCTATCCGAAGACCCCAAAGACTTAATTTTAGCTTACGAGATAATGAGCAGACTCCTAGAGTCTAGCAAAGAGTCCGCTTTTGACATAACCCCCGCCGCAGACATAATACTTTCCAGACTAGGGAATTTCCCTGGGCGCACACTGCTTCGTAATCGTTATTCAGATGATGAACAACCTAGCATTCCGATTTCACTAGCACTGGAAAGAGTTGCTCGCGAAGCCGAGAACTCAACCAGCGACGGAATACTTTTAACAGACTTTCAATACAAACTTTTAACGGCCTTACAAAAGCAATCATCTCTAAGCGTCTCCGCACCTACTTCAGCGGGGAAATCGTTCATCCTAAACATAGAGTTAGCCCGCCGACTAAAATCCTGCACAGAAAAAGCCGTTGTGTATATAGTCCCAACACGAGCCTTGATAAGTGAAGTTTCGAGCCGCATCCGGCAAACAATTCAGCGCGAGAACATAGACGATACCACGGTTCGGACCGCACCTTTTCCGCTGGAAATAGAATCAAAATTTAAAAGCATTGTTTATGTACTCACACCAGAAAGACTTTTAACTCTCCTAAAACCAAAAAACAACACACAAAAAATCTCCACTCTAATAGTAGATGAGGCGCATGAGATTCAGAAAGGAAATCGAGGCATCGTGTTGCATAACGCGATCGAGATCGCGCTATCTAAACACCCTAAAACATCGCTCATGTTTGCTAGCCCCCTTATTAAAAACCCTGGATACCTACTAAGCTTATTTAATCGCAACGACAATGGCCAGTTCTTTACAGAAACGATATCGCCAGTATCACAAAATATCTTATTAGTATCTGAAGTAAACAGAAAACCAAACATGGTTAACGTTTCGCTGCTTACGGATAAGTTTGAAATTGCAATTGGAGAGCGTAATTTAAGCTTTCGGTTTAGAGATAGCATTTTCAAACAAAGGGCGAACTTAGCCTATGCAATTACGAAGAACGACGACTCGACGATAATATTTGCAAACGACCCTAGCGATGCTGAAAAAATAGCACTCGAGCTTTCCAAGCTCAACAAAAGCTTCGAACCCAGCAACAACATAAAAGAATTTATCAGCTTCATTAAAGGGGAAATCCACGAAGAGCACGGACTGATAAATAGTCTTCAAAATGGTGTAGCGTTCCACTATGGGGATATCCCTTCTATTGTAAGAGCTGGCATCGAAGACCTGTTTCGGTCTGGAGAAATAAAATACATATGCTGCACCAGTACCTTATTGCAAGGAGTCAATCTTCCTGCGAAGCATATTGTAATTGAAAATCCATATAGCGGCACAAACCCGATGCTGCGATCCGACTTCTTAAATCTGGCAGGTAGAGCCGGAAGACTTCTTCAAGAGTTCCACGGCAACATTTGGTGCATCAGACCTAAAAGTTGGGCCGACGAGTCCTATCAGGGCGATACTCTACAAGAAATTAAATCATCCATGGCTAAAATAATGGACGATGGGGGCACGATTATTCAGGAGCTTATAAAGCGTTCTCTGACTGACGAAAAAGATAAAGAGGTGGCTGAAGCTGGATTCAGCAAGCTTTTTCATGAAAGCATGGCATCGAACGATGAACAACTGATAGACAAGTACAGTACCTCAGATACAGCAGACACTTTCAGCAAAAACTTAATTCATATAAGATCACTTGAGATCACGCTCCCTTATGAAACACTCGAAGCTCACCGTTCGTTAAGACCAGATCATCTCCAAAACCTATACAATCATATAGCTGGAGTATTGAGCATTGACCATCTTTCGCTTTTACACCCGTTCGAAGCTGGCGGAAAAGAAAGAATGTCAAATGCTATCGATCTCGTTTGTCGTCACTTCTCATGGGATGCACCTATAGATTCTATAAAATATAGGAATCTTATATGCAATCTCGCACACGACTGGGTTACAGGAAAATCCATTGGATCAATACTCAGAGACCGCGTGAACTTTGTTCGCAGACACGACGATAACAAGCAAAGCGCCTCAACAATAATCAGACAAACACTAAAAGTTATCGAAAGCGCAATCAGATTTAGGCTTGTTAAGTACCTTAGCGCATATGAAGACATCTTAGAGCTAGCATTGCTGGAAAGAGGATTTTCAAAAGACGACGCTCAGCAGGCTCCATACCACACTTTCTTAGAGTTTGGTTCTTGTAACCGAGTCGAGCTAGGCCTGATGTCTCTAGGTTTTTCGCGGTTTACAGCACTTCGCTTAAAAAAAATAATTGGAAACACAGATGCAGTAGATGTTGAAGACTACTTGGAGATTTTCTCTACAATAAACATTAACTCCATGGACCTTCCGAAACTATGCCTCAACGAGTTTAGAAGCATAATAGGAAAATAATTAAAATTACTCCTTCGGGCCGTAGCGGCCTAAAAACTGAGTAACGTCCTCATTAGGATGCTAATGGGGATAGACTCAATCATATCTCAATCAAAAAATATTATATTCCATAGGCTAAACTTATTTTCGACTCTTGGTGCCGCACAATCCGCAGTGTTAAAAAAAGGCTCACGGAAAGGGGGCCTTTATTCAGTATCATTGTGCGCCCCCCTCTCAAACCCTCCGCCCCCCCGCCGCACCTCTTTATCCGCATACATCAACTGATCCGCCACTTTAAGCGCTGCCTGCAGCGAAGTCGCAGCCGGATCAACGCTCGTAATACCAAAGCTCGCCCCCGCATAATCAAACCGGCATTCGTCAAATTCGTAGCTACCAACAAGCAGCGGCACCAGCCGCCTGCGCATCGCTGCTGCGGTTCTGGCCATTTCGTCCGGGTGGATCGAAGCGGTCAAGCCGATCACAACGAACTCGTCGCCGCCCCAGCGCCCAAGTTCATCCGACGCCCGCAATCCACCCTGCAGGCGCCGGCTGCTTTCGATCAGGAACTTGTCCCCCACCTCGTGCCCGTACGTGTCGTTGATCGCCTTGAATTCATCGAGGTCGATAAACGCCACCAGCACCCCCTGCCCCGTTCGCTTCGCCAACGCGAAATGCCGATGCAAGGCAGCCAGGATTGCACGCCGATTCTTCAACCCGGTCAGCGCGTCATAGTTTGCCGCATAGCGTTCTTCCTGGCGGCGCAACAGCATCTGCCCGGCCACACGGCTGGAGAGCAAGATCAAGATCAACCCGAGCGCTGCTACAGAGGCAACGGTCCAGTAATACTGCTGACGCATCGGCTGCAGGTGATCAAGCTTTGCCAGCGTCAGCAGCTGATATTGCGCGTCGTTCAGAGGCTGGCGATGCACCAGATAAGGGTGCCCGTCAATGAGCCATTGATTGGCCTGACCCGCGTCTGCCACAGCGCGGATATCCATGGGCTCGCCCAGCTCTTCGTCGCCATCCAGAGGCCGGCGAATATCGGGCGGCAGCAGTGCCGCCACGTTACGCAGCATGAAAGGATCGCTGGACGCGGTGGTCACGCGCCCCTGACGGTTCACTATCAAGGCTATGTGACGCCCTGTCAGGTACAGGGCTATGTCCGGGGCATCGAACTTGACCGTGACAGAGCCAAGCGGCGTGCCGTCGGCATCGTCGATGCGGCTGGCAACGAAATAGGAGGGGGTTTTGTTCAGGCGGGCGATGCCGAACATTTCACCACTGCCCTTGCGCAATGCATCGACGAGGTAGGCCCTGCCCGTATAGATCTGGCCAACGATGCTGAATGACTCCGCCCAGTTGCTGGCCGTCACCGTATCGTCTGAGAGGTTGTTCATGTAGATACGGGCATAGTGCAGATCGCTGGCCAATCTATCCATGAAATCACCGACGCTTCGCACCAGCGGGTCACGGGTGAAATTCGCAGCGCGCTCCTCCCGCGTGAGGGCCGCGAAGCCGGGTGGGTCATGGCGGTATCGGGCGGCGAGTTGGATCACCTCGCTTTGACGGGCCACCATGTTGGCCACGCTGGCCATCTCGGTGAACAGGCGGTCTACCACACGCCCCGTAATCTGGGCCTCGTATTCGGCGCCTGCCGACAGGTTGTCGAGCTCTTGTGCTGTAAGGCGCTGCGCTATCCACCCGCCCAGGCTTGCCACGAGTGCCAACCAGACGACCACAACGCCCAGCGTCACCCGGCGCATGATGGAAGGGATGTGCGTGCGTTGCCGCCGCTGCGGTGGATCGTAGCTCACGCCGCGCTTGCCGGTTGAATGGTGCTCCAAAGCAACTCCCTTTGCGATACAGCAAGGTGCATCATCGACCCTGCGATAGCCCACCACGGCGGGGCTCGCAAGATTGTAAAACATTCACCTCAGTGTATTGGCAGAACGTCTACTCACCAGCGACTGACTTTTTTCTTGAAGCAATCAGCTTCTTCTGCCGACACCCCACATGCGCCCATTTCAGATACCGAATGATGCCAGCCAAACCTTCAGGCCTGGCATGCGGTTGCGTGAGCTCACAACGCTATACGATTGTGACCGGCGCTTGTTGCTGCTGATCATTGATGCCATCGAACGGATTGAGGTCGCTGCGCGTGCCACCATCAGCAAGCACATGGGGCCATTGCATGGGGCGAGATTGATGCCGATCAAGCCATAAGCTTGGCCAGGGGTTTACGTTCAAACCAGGTAGCCCTGAGGGAGGATGAGCATGGCCAAGAGATTCCCCACAAACCCTCGCCACCCCGAGCGTATCTGCTGGGGTTGCGACCTGTACTGCCCTGCCAAGGCGCTAGCCTGTGGCAATGGCGCAGACCGGACCATGCATCCGGTGGAGCTGTTTGGCGAAGATTGGGATAGCTTCGAGGGCCATTTGGAGAAGCCGGTTGATACAGGGCACGCGGCAAAGCCCAGCTGAGAGAGGGCCGGTTGGGAGCGGGCTTACCCCCAAACCGACACTGTGGTGGATGGCACGGGCTTCGCCCGTGTTCGCGGGGCAAGCCCGCTCCCACAGGGACCGCGCGCAGACCTGTGGGAACGGTTGGTCAGAACGCGGTGCTTACCGTCACCGACAAGTTACGCGGGTCGCCGTAGATGGCCCCGGCATAGAACCCGTACTGGGTGTAGTAGTGCTTGTCGAACAGGTTGTTGGCGTTGAGGCTGACGCTGGTCTCATCGGTCAGCTGGTACTTGGCCATGGCATTCCAGATGGCATAACCGGACCAGTTCACGTCAGTGGCCCCATTGCTCACACCGTTCGTGGGCTGGCCAGCCGGGCTAGAAATGGCGCGGATGTTGGTTTGCGCGGTCACGCCGGCGCCCAGGGTCAGGCGGTCGAGCGGGCCGCTCAGGCGGTAGGTGGTCGAGGCCTTGAACAGGTGCGACGGGTCGCTGCGGCCGTCGCTGTCGACGCGGCGGAAGTGCAGGTAGGTGTAGCCGGCGTAAACGTTCCAGTTGGGGCTCAGGGCGCCCGCAACTTCCAGGTCGATACCGTCGGTTTCCTGGCCGGAACCGGCCTTGTACGCGTTGCCGCCAGTCGGGGTGGTCAGGTCGCCGTCGAGCACGGCTTTGTTTTCCTGCTTGGTGCGGAAGTACGCCGCCGAAGCGTTCAGGCGGCCATCGAACCACTCACCTTTGATACCCGTCTCGTAGCTTTGCCCACGAATCGGCTCGACCTTGCTGCCACTGCTGGTTTCAGAGGTTTGCGGGGTAAAGATGTCGGTGTAGCTGGCGTATACCGAGTAGTTGTCGTTGAGGTCGTACACCGCGCCCAGGTAGGGGGTGACGATGCCGTTTTCTTCCTGGCTGCTGCGCTCGCCAGCCACGCTGCGGGTCACAGAGGAATAGTTGCTGGTGCGCACGCCAACGATCACCGACAGCGGGTCGGTGATGCTCAGGCGGGTGGCGGCGTACATGCCCTGCAGGCGGGTGGTGGTCTTGCTGTGAAGGCCGGTGCGCGAGGCGATGAGGTCGTAGTCGTCATCCACGCCATTGTGCCAGTCCGTGACCGGGAAGCCGTTATTGGCGCGGAACTGGCAACCCAGTGCAGGTGCGCTGGCCATGCCATCGCCGACCATGGTGCAGGTGTACTGGGGCGACCAGCCGACGGTGCGGCTGTCGTTGTAGCCGACCATGGCCTGGTGGGTGCGGCCGAACAGCTGGAAAGGGCCCGACAGGTCGATCTGCGCCGACTGCTGGGTGGTGTCGCTGGAGCTGTGCAAACCGTTCAGCACCGCGCCGCTGCCGTCCTGGTCCCAATAGCCGCCGTAGCTGCCGCGCCCAGCCGAGTTCACCTTGGCAAGGCCGCGGTGGTTCAAGGCCTCGGTAGTCGCCTGGGCGGCTTTCAGGTCCAACGTCCAGTCGTTGTCGAAGCGGTGCTCGAGCGAGCCGAACGCCGTACGGGTGGTGTACTCGCCAAAGCTCCAGCTGGGCACCACGTTGGTGCTGCGCGGCAAGTCGGTCTTGCTGCCGTCGCGGTACCAGATCGGGATGTTCGCGCCCCAGCCGCCGCCCACCACCTTGTTGTATTCATACTGGTAACCGGCGCCCAGTGTGGTGGCGTCGTCCAGGTCGAACGCGAAATTGGCCAACGCGGCGCGAGAGCGCTCGGACTGGTTGTCGCGGAAGGAGTTGGCGTCCTGCTGGGTCATCACGAAGCGCGAGCGCAGGCGGCCATCCTCGGAAAGGGGCAGATTCAGGTCAGCACCCAGGCGACGTTTGTCCCAGCTGCCGTAAGTGGCGTAGGCGCTGCCGCCGAACGTCTTGGTCGGTGCCTTGCGGATCAGGTTGACGGTGGCGGAGGGGTCGCCGGTGCCGCCCAGCAGGCCGTTGGCGCCGCGCACGATGTCGATGCGTTCGTACAGGTCCATGTTCAATGCATTGCCGCTGCCACTGAAATCGGACCCGCCCTGGGTCTGCAGGCCGTCGACCTTCCAGTTGCTGATCGAGTAACCACGGGCACGGTAGTCGGTACGCCCACCCACCTCGGATTTGTTGGCCGTTACCCCCGGCGTGGTTTCCAGCGCCTGCTCGATGGTGTGGATGTCGCGGTCATCCATCTGCTGGCGGGTAATGGTGGTGACCGATTGCGGCGTCTGGCGTGGCGTCAGCGCCAGGCCTGTGGAGCTGCGGGTGCTCTCGACCGTATAGCCTAGCTGGCCAGCATCGTCGGCCGGCAGCAGAGCGCTGTCTTCGATCTGCGTGGCGTCCAGCTCCAGGGGTTTGCCGTCGGCAGCTGCGGCCCCGCCACTGATGGCGACGGCCACGAAGAACGCCAGCGGCTTGAGGCGACTGCCACTTTGGCTGATGGGGGTGAACACTTTCGGGATGCGCTTGGGATTCATTTGGGAAAGCTTCGTATTTGCAGATGATTTTTTGTTAGGATTCTAGGGATCGGCCCTCCCGGCTCCAGACCCGACATGTACGGGGATGTAATTGAACGTAACGAGCGCCACCGGCCCTCACCGAACAGGTGTTTTTCCGCATGAGCACGACCTTGCTGGTTGTCGACGATGACGACGAGATCCGCGAACTTCTTTGTGATTACCTGACCGATGCCGGCTACAACGTGCTAGCGGCAGCCGAGGGTGAACAGATGCGCGAACAGCTGGCCAGGCACAAGGTGGACCTGGTGGTGCTCGACCTGATGCTGCCGGGTGAAGATGGCCTTAGCCTGTGCCGCCAGTTGCAAGCGACGCGTGGTCTGGCCGTAATCATGCTGTCGGCCAAGGGCAGCACGCTGGACCGCATCATCGGCCTGGAAGTGGGTGCCGACGACTACCTGGCCAAGCCTTTCGAGCCACGCGAGCTGATCGCCCGGATCAAGGCCGTGCTGCGTCGCCCGCAACGCCTGGATCCCCCCGCCGACGAGCCCGCCGTGGTGGATGCCCAGCAGTTCGCAGGCTTTCGCCTTGAACACGTCAAGCGTCTGCTCACCCGCCCGGATGGCGAAACCCTTACCCTGCCGCGCTCCGACTACCGCGTGCTGCGCGAACTGCTGGACGCCAACAACCGGGTAGTGTCCCGCGACCAGCTGACCCGCAGCGCGTTTGGCCGCGACCACCTGCCCGACGACCGTTCGGTGGACATGTGCGTCAGCCGCCTGCGCCAGCAACTGCGCCGCGCGCCGGCGGGGGTCGCGCAAATTCTCACCATCCGCAATGAAGGCTATCTGCTGAGTATCGCCAACCTCGCGGCCGATGCCTGACATGCGCTGGCTTCGCCGGCTGTGGCCGCGCACCTTGTTTGGCCAGTTGCTGCTGATCATGGTCAGCGGCACGCTGTTGATCCAGTTGATGTCGAGCAGCATCTGGTTTGATGTGCGCTTTGCCCAGGTGCTCGAAGCCCCGGTGAGGCTGATCGCTGCACGCAGTGCACCGCTGATTGCCCAGGCCGACTGCCACGGTGGCACGTTGCAGGCGCCAGCCCATTACCAGCTGCGCTGCGCTGAGCACCTGCCCACGGCGGAGCATGACGAGCGTCGCGGGCGCAGGCGCATCGAGCTGTTGCTGCAGCAGGCCCTCAGGTACGAACTGGGGCATGCCCAGGACGTGCGCCTGCTGAAGGTGCGGCTGACCGATGAACTCGGTCAGCCGATTGTCTGGCGCAGCCTGTTCGGCCTGCGCACGGCCCAGGCGCATATCCAGTTTGCAGTGCCGTTGGCCGATGGCCACTGGCTGACCATTGAGGGCCAGGAACTGCAGGGCTGGAGTGGCGAATCGGCCTGGGTGCTGATCAGCGACTACCTGTTGCGGGTGTATGCGCTGCGGATTGTCGCGGTATTGCTGGTGTGCCTGATTGCCGTGCGCCTGTGCCTGCGCCCGTTGCGACGCCTGGCCGACGCAGCGCGCGGCCTGGGCGGCAACCTCGAGCAGCCTCCCCTGGCGCTGGATGGCCCGGAAGAAGTGCGCCAGGCGGCGCAGGCGTTCAACGCCATGCAGCAGCGGCTGATTGCCATGGTCAATGACAAGGCCTACTTCCTGGCCGCCGTGTCTCATGACCTGCGCACCCCGCTGACCCGCATGCGCCTGCGCCTGGAGCGGCTGCCAGACGACGAACACCGCCAGCGCCTGCGGCAGAACATCACGCAGATGGACGACATGATCGGCCAGGTTCTGGACTACCTGCGTGCGGGGGAGCAGCAGAATTTGCAGCAGGTGGACCTGGACCGCTTGGTTGCGCGCCAGTGTGCGGACCTGGCCACTGCCGAAGAACCCCTTCCGGTGCACGGCCAGGTGGGTAGTTTGCGGGTAGATGCCTTGCTGTTGCAGCGCTGCCTGCAAAACTTGCTGGTGAATGCGTTGCGCTACGCCAAGCATGTTTCGGTCACGCTGGAACGGGCGGTAAGTGGAGTGTTCATCCATATCGACGACCGCGGGCCTGGGGTCGCGCCGGAGCTGCTGGCAACCATTACCGATCCGTTCGTGCGTGGTGAAGGGTCGCGCAACCAGGCATCCGGCGGGTATGGGCTGGGGTTGAGCATTGCCCAGCGGATTGCCGCCAGCCATGGTGGTGAGCTGAGGGTGTCGAACCGCGAGGGCGGTGGGTTGCGGGTCAGCATACTGCTGCCTGGCTAACGCTATTTTTCTGTGGGAGCGGCCTTGTGCCGCGATGGGCTGCGCAGCAGCCCCGGCGGTTTGTGCCGTGACACCAATACCTGGGGCTGCTGCGCAGCCCATCGCGACACAAGGCCGCTCCCACAACATGGGACTGCGCAATCAGGTAACAGTCTTTTACCGATTACCCAGGTTTTCCCTCCCCCGCCTTTGCCTATCCTATGCCCGGTCATCCTGCCTGCGATGGACCCATGAATCACTCTCTGCCCAGCCGCTACGCCTGCTTCACCATCTGCCTGTTGCTCACCTTCGCCAGCCTGCCGCTGCTGCCCCAACATGCCTGGCTCTGGCCAATCACACTGATCACTGCCCTGCTCAGCCTGGTCGGGCTCAACGACTTGCGCCAGAGCCACCATGCGGTGCGCCGCAACTATCCGATCCTCGGCAATATCCGCTACCTGATCGAAACCATCCGCCCGGAAATCCGCCAGTACCTGATCGAGGGTGACGACGACAAGCTGCCGTTCTCCCGTTCGCAGCGCTCGCTGGTCTATGCCCGCGCCAAGAACGAAAGCGCCGAGAAAGCCTTCGGCACGCTCAACGATGCCTACAAGCCCGGGTTCGAATTCATCAGCCATTCGATGCTGCCAGTGGCCACGCCTGACCCGGCATCGTTTCGCATCGCCATTGGCGGGCCACAATGCCGCCAACCCTACTCGGCCTCGATCTTCAATATATCGGCCATGAGCTTTGGCGCGCTCAGCGCCAACGCTATCGCGGCCCTCAACCGCGGCGCGCGCATGGGCCGGTTTGCCCACGACACGGGCGAAGGCAGCATCAGCCCGTACCACCGTGAGCACGGCGGCGACCTGATCTGGGAAATCGGCAGCGGCTACTTCGGCTGCCGTACGGCGGACGGTCGTTTCGACCCGCACCGTTTTGCCGAACAGGCCCGCTCGCCACAGGTGAAGATGATCGAGATCAAACTCAGCCAGGGCGCCAAACCGGGCCACGGCGGCATCTTGCCGGGGCACAAGGTCAGCCCTGAAATCGCCGAAACCCGTGGCGTGCGCGTAGGTGAGGACTGCATCTCACCGGCAGCGCACAGCGCCTTCCGCACACCGGTCGAGTTACTGCAGTTTGTGGCCAGCCTGCGCGAGCTGTCGGGCGGCAAACCTGTGGGTTTCAAGTTCTGCCTGGGCCACCCGTGGGAGTTCATGGGCATTGCCAAAGCCATGCTGGCCACCGGTATCACCCCGGACTTCATCGTTGTAGATGGCAAGGAAGGCGGTACCGGCGCGGCACCACGCGAATTCAGCGACAACATGGGCGTGCCCATGCGCGAAGGCCTGATGTTCGTGCATAACACGTTGGTTGGCCTGAACCTGCGCTCCAGCATTCGCATTGGCGCTGCGGGCAAGATCGTCAGTGCTTTCGACATTGCCAGCGTGCTGGCCATCGGCGCTGACTGGGTCAACTCGGCACGCGGGTTCATGTTTGCCATTGGCTGCATCCAGTCGCAAAGCTGCCACACCAACAAATGCCCGACCGGCGTGGCCACGCAAGACCCACTGCGCCAGCGCGCCCTGGTGGTGCCAGACAAAGCCGAACGGGTGGCCAGCTTCCATCGCAACACGCTGCACGCACTGGCCGAAATGCTGGCCGCGGCAGGCCTGGAGCACCCTTCGGAGCTTAAGCCCAAGCACCTGGCCCGGCGCGTCAGCCCCAGCGAAATCGGGTTGTTTTCGGACCTGCACACGTTCCTCAAGCCAGGCGAATTGCTCAGTGGCTCGATTGAAAGCGAGTTTTATGCGCGGATGTGGCGGATGGCGCGTAGCGACAGTTTTGCGCCGGAGACAGGAGAACTGATGCCCGTTGCAGCAAAAACCGTGCGCCGAAAAGAAACAGCCCCGGCATAAGCCAGGGCTGTTCGATGCTTCAGATCAGGATCAGAAGATGCTGATCGGGTACTCGACGAATACGCGGACTTCGTTGCCGTCGTCGTTGTAACCGTTCTGCTGCACGGCATTGTTGGTACGCAGGAACGAGCTACGCAGTTTGATGGACAGGTCCTTGGCCGGGCCGTCCTGCACCACGTAACGGATCTGGTTGAAGATCTCGCGCTCTTTACCTTCGCCAAAGCCCTGTGGGTTGGCGACGTTACGGGTGTTGATGTTGTCACCCACCACGTAGGCCAGCTTGTAGGTCAGGCCAGGAATGCCGTAGGCACCGAAGTCCAGGCCGTAGCCCAGCTGCCAGGAGCGCTCGTCTTCGGCATTGAAGTCGGACCAGTACGAGTTGGCCAGGTAGATGGTCGAACCGCCGTCACCCACGCCACCGGCGTTCTGGTAGAAGCCGTAGTTGTAGCCAGTGCTGCCGGTGCTGCGCTGGTGGGCGATGGTGAACGAGTGTGCACCGTACGCGTAAGTGGCTGCCAGGCTCCAGATGGTGTTGGAGTCGCCGTTCAGGCCAGCGGCTTGTACGTACTTGTTGTCGATGTCCGACTTGTAGCCGTTGAAGTCCAGGGTCAGGGACTGGTCGCTGGCGATCGGGAAGACGTAGTTCAAGCCCAGGTAGTGCTTTTTCATCACGTCTTCGTTGTCGGCGGTGTACAGCGAAGCGGTGAAATTGTCGGTGAACTTGTAGCTGCCACCGAAGACGTTGATCGACTTCAGGCCACCACCGTCGCGGCGCTCGGCGCTTTTGCGCGCTTCCTGGGTGAAGCGGCCGGCGTTCAGTTCCAGGCCCTCGATCTCTTTCGAGGTGATCAGGGTACCGGTGAAGCTTTCTGGCAGCAGACGCGCGTCGTCGTACTGCAGCACTGGCAGTGCTGGCATCTGGTCACCGTACTTCAGCACGGTGTTGGAGATGCGGAATTTCACGGCAGCGCCACCACGGGCCAGGTTGTGCGGCGAGCTGGCGTTGCCTTCGGCATTGGTGGTTTCGTGCGGCTTGAAGAAGTCGACGCCGCCGCCACCGTTGTGGCCTTTGCCGCCATCAAGGCGCACGGCGTACAGGCCGAATGCGTCGACGCCAACGCCGACGGTGCCTTGGGTGAAGCCGGAGGAGAAGTTGGCGATGAACGCCTGGCCCCATTCAATCTGGTCGTCGGTGCCGTGCTTCTTGTCACGGTTGATGTAGGCGTTGCGCAGAAGGACGTTGGCGTGGCTGTCCTCGATGAAGCCCTTGCTGTCGGCCTGGTCATTGGCCTGTGCCTGGGTCGCGGCGATCATCGCCAAGGCGACCAGGCTGATCCTGGTTTTCAACATGTTGTTTTCCTTATTTCTTAATCAAAATGCTCTGCACTATGACGCCAGGAACCAACGCCCCTTCGTAGGTTCGACGCTATGCGGATCCAGCCTGGTGGGCCAGCCGGTAAGTGCACGGCAGCCCTCGGCAGCAGCATGGCCAAGATCATGGCCAGCAGGCGTTGGCCGAATCCTAGCCGTGTGCGATTACAAATGTCAAAAAGTCGTGAAATGCAGGTTGATATAACCAAAATTATCGGCAGCTCTAGTGCATTTCCATGCAGTGTTGGGCTATCAGCGGGCAATTTATCTTATGTAGGAAATTGCCTTTGATCGAACGGACAGGTTCCCCTGAGCAGCCAAACACGCGGCCGCAGAGGTTGTTACAAACAGACACATATGTAAAGACAAGCCTTTACAAATACCCAAGCAAAGGCAAATAGCAAGCATTACCATTCGCGCCTTATTTTTCACCTGCCCGGTCCGGATGTGCCCATGCTTGTACCCTGCCGCCTTTCCCCCTTTACGCTTGGCCTGTCGCTCTTGTTCAGCGCCAGCCTGGCCACTGCTGCCACCACCACGCTGCCAGAATCGTCGGTTACCGCCGACAGCGAGCGCGAAAAGGACAACCCGCGCGTCAAGGAGGTGAGCACCGCCACCCGCACCTCGACGCCGGTGCGTTATGTGCCGCAGGCCATCGACACGGTAAAAACCGCCAATGTGCTGGACTACGGCAGCAACACCTTGGGCAAGGCGCTGGAGGGAATCCCCAACGTCAGCAGCGGCGCCGACACCCGCTTCGACAGCGTGCGCATCCGCGGCTTCGAGGCCAGCAACGACTTCTACCTGGACGGCATTCGCGACGACAGCCAGTACATCCGCGACCTGCACAACATCGAGCGGGTCGAGGTGCTGAAGGGGCCGGCGGCGGTGCTGTATGGCCGCGGCAGCCAGGGCGGCATTGTCAACAGGGTCAGCAAGGCACCGGAGCCTGGCCGCCGCTCCACCCTCGAAGCGCAGGCCGGCAGCGAAGACCTGCGCAGCCTGTATGCCGACCTCAGTGCCGACCCCAGCGACACAGTCAGCCTGCGCCTGAACATGGGCAACCAGGACAACAACAGCTTGCGCGATGGCATCGACGGCAGCCGCCAGCTGTTCGCGCCGTCGATCAGCTGGCAGATCACCCCCGACCTCAACTGGCTGGTGCAGTACGAATACAGCCGCTACAACCGCACGCCTGACCGGGGTATCCCCGGGGTGAATGGCCGCCCGGCCGACGTCAGCCGCAGCACCACCTACGGCGACCAGCGCGACTACATCGATGATCGCGCGCAGTCCCTGCGCTCGCGCCTGAACTACCAGCTGAACGAAACCTGGCAACTGCGCCATACCCTGGGCCTGATCAAGCTCGACAGCGCGTTCGACAACACCTATGTCACGGGCTACAACGCCGGCACCAATACCTTGACCCGCCAGCGCTGGCAGCAGGACCTGAACACCCGCAACCTGTTCAACAACCTGGAGGCCGAGGGCGACTTCGACACCCTGGGCCTGGAGCACAAGCTGCTGCTGGGCCTGGAGATTGGCAACCAGAAGCGTGACCCCGTGCTGTATACCGCTGGTAGCCAGACGCTGCCGGGCTTGGGCCAACCCAACCGTAGCCAGCAGCACAACGGCCGCCTGGTGCTGTCGAGTGACAACCACACGGTGGTCGATAGCCGCGGCATTTATCTGCAGGACCAGATCCGCCTGAACGATCAATGGCAGATCCTTGCCGGGGTGCGCTTCGACCAGTTCGAGGTTGAAACCACCAACATGCGCAACCTGTCCGAGTCGCAGGACAGCAACAGCACCAGTCCACGCCTGGGCGTGGTGTACACACCGTGGCGTGACCATTCGTTCTACGCCTCGTGGAGCAAGACCTTCTCGCCGGTGGGCGGCGGCCTCATCGGCATTACTCCGGGTTCGCAGGGCAACACCAACGACACCAAGCCGGAGGAAACGCGCCAGAAGGAAATCGGGGTGAAGAGCGACTGGCTGGACCAGCGCCTGAGCACCACGGTGGCCATCTACGAGCTGGAGCTGTACAACCGCCGTACCCGCGACCCGCTCATCCCGGAAAACATCTTGCTCAGTGGCTTGCAGCGTTCGCGTGGCATCGAACTGACCGCCACTGGCAACATCGTCGGCAACTGGTATGTACGCGGCGGCATCGGCCTGCAGGATGCGATCATCGTCAAGGACAACAATGGCCAGGAAGGCAACCGCATCAATGATGTGGCCAAGCGCAACGCCAGCCTGTTCGTGACCTGGAAACCAGAGCTGGGCTGGTACGCCGAAACCGGCCTGACGCTGGTGGGCGAGCGTTATGCGGACAACCAGAACACCACGGTATTGCCAGGGTATGGCCGTTGGGATGCACTGGCGGGGTATCGCACCCATGACTGGGATGTACGGGCGGCGTTGAGCAACATTGCCGACAAGACCTACTACAGCTCGGCGACCAGTGCGGCGCAGATTCAGGTGGGGGACCCGCGTAGCCTGGTGGTTACGGGTAGCTACAGCTTCTGATCGTTGTTGACTGTACTGGCCTCTTCGCGGGCGCGCCCGCTCCCACAGGTGTTTCACAGGTTTCGAGCCATGTGGTGACTCTGTGGGAGCGGGCATGCCCGCGAAGAGGCCGGTACAAGTAATACCGATCCGATCAGTGCCACACCGCCATCAGCGCCTGCATCTCTGCTTCGCTGATCAGCCCTTGAGGGTACCGCCCGGCAAGCAGACGTCGTGGGTCGGTCGTCCTGACCCTGATGCTTCCATGGTGTTTCAACCACTTCGCCAACACCTTGAGCGACTGGTGATTCACTGCCGATGGGCGCAAAGCCGACTCACTTGCTGCATTCATGTCTACACGTACTCCCTGGCCCGTGAGCGGCTAATTTACGTAAGTAATGTTACAGATCCGAGAGCGCGGCCCGGCCGAGCTATCTAATTGAAAAACAATACAAAACGTATGCCAGCCTGGGCGCCGGGTGTCGCCCGAAAAAAAGGCCCGTCAAATGACGGGCCTTTTTAATTCAAGCTGCGTTCAACGCTTGACCGGCGCCGGCTGCTGCTGAGTCAGGCAGTGAATGTTGCCGCCACCCAGCAACAACTCGCGGCCAGGGATCATCACCACTTCGTGGTCAGGGAAGATCTTTGCCAGAATCGCTCTGGCTTCAGCATCTGCCGGGTCGTCAAAGCTCGGCGCAATGATGCCACCGTTGACGATCAGGAAATTCACGTACGAACCGGCCAGGCGTACCGACGGGTCACGCGCCTGGCTGCCGGCAACCTGATCGACACCGGCGCACTCTTCAGCGGTGGCAAACAGCGGCCCAGGAATCGGCATCTTGTGCACGATGAACTCACGGCCCTTGGCATCGCGGGTGTTTTTCAATACCTCCATGGCGGCGTGGCAGCGCGCATAATTGGGGTCGTTGGAATCATCGGTCCAGGCCAGTAACACTTCACCGGGGCGCACGTAACAGCAGAAGTTGTCGACGTGGCCGTCGGTTTCGTCGTTGTACAGGCCGTCCGGCAGCCACACCACGGCGTCGACCGCAAGCTGATCGCGCAGCACTGCTTCGATCTGCTCGCGGCTCAAGTGCGGGTTGCGGTTACGGTTGAGCAGGCATTCCTCGGTGGTGATCACGGTGCCTTCACCGTCCACGTGGATCGAACCACCCTCAAGCACAAAGCCTTCGGTCTGGTAACGCTGGCAGCGCTCCATTTCCAGCACCTTGGCGGCCAGTTCCTCGTCGCGGTTCCAGGGTGCGTACAGGCCCCCATCGAAGCCGCCCCAGGCATTGAAGCCCCAATCCACACCGCGTACTTCACCCTGGTCATTGATGACGAAGGTCGGGCCGGTATCACGCACCCAAGCGTCATCGTTGCTGATTTCGACCACACGAATATTTGGCTGGTCGAGCTGGCGACGGGCATTTTCGTACTGGCCAGCGGAGGCCGCGACGGTGACGGGTTCGAAGCGGGCAATGGCCTTGGCCAGGGCCACATGCGCGGCCTGCGCCGGCTTGCCGCCCAGGCGCCAGTTGTCCGGGCGCTCCGGCCACACCATCCACACCTGGGTTTGTGGGGCCCACTCGGCGGGCATGTGGAAACCATCGGCACGGGGCGTGGAGTTGAGGGTTTTCATGGGTGACCTCTGTGATGGCCCTGAGCCGGAGTGTGCTGGGGCGTTTGGCAATTTATAACCGATACATATCGATATTTGAAGCCCAATAGATGCATAAAATCACACCATTCGGCGCTTTCAAATCGATAACAATCGGTAAATAAGTGGAATGGTGTGGGTAATGGAACGGGCTGCCGTCTACCATAGCCACACCTTATGCATCCTTTTACAGGTACGCGCGGAAATTTCCGACAAGGCCGACTAGGGTCATTACGTGAGCAACGGGCCAGCGAGCCGCTATGAACATCATCCCTACCGCAATCCCTGAAGTACTGATCATCGAGCCGAAGGTTCACGGTGACAGCCGTGGTTTTTTCTTCGAGGCATTCAACGCACGTGAGTTCGCACGGCAAACCGGCGTGCGCACCGAGTTCGTGCAGGACAACCACTCGCGCTCCAACAAGGGCGTGCTGCGCGGCCTGCACTATCAGGTAGAAAACACCCAAGGCAAGCTGGTAAGGGTGGTGCACGGGGAAATCCGCGATGTCGCCGTGGACGTGCGCAAAAGCTCGCCAACCTTCGGCCAATGGGTCGCCGTGCATCTGTCGGCCGACAACCACCGCCAACTCTGGATTCCACCCGGCTTCGCCCATGGTTTTGCGGTGGTGAGCGAGTCGGTCGAGTTCCTCTACAAGACCACCGACTACTACAACCCCGGCGCTGATCGCTGCATCCGTTGGGACGACCCGCAACTGGCCATCGACTGGGGGCTGCAGCAGCCACCGGTGCTGTCGGACAAGGACAAAGTCGGCCTGCCACTGGCAGAGGCGGAACTGCTGCCATAACTAGCGCATAATTGCGCCAGACTTTTCTGGCGCATTTACGTGATGATTGCAAAACCCACGCCCCCACGCCGTCCGCGCTGGCGCAGCTTGGCCTTGCTGGCCCTGTGCCTGGCCCCGTTGCTGTGGCCCCTGCATCACTTGGCCGAACGCTATTACCAGGAAGAGCTGGCCTCGCAGAACCGCCAGACCCTCGACCTGTACGTCGCCAACCTGCTCGGCACCCTGCACCGCTACGAAACCTTGCCGCAAATCCTCGGCGACCTGCCGGCGCTGCGTGGCGTGCTGGCCGACCCGTTCCGCCTGGAAGCGGTGACCAACGCCAACCGCCTGCTCAAGGACATCGTGCAGCAGACCGGTGCCGAGGTGATGTACCTGATGGACGTCAGCGGCAACACCTTGGCCGCGTCCAACTGGGACAAACGCGACAGCTTCGTCGGCCGCAACTTCGCCTTCCGCCCGTACTTCAACGAAGCCATGGCCGGCCACCTGGGCCGCTTCTTCGGCCAGGGCACCACCTCGGCCAAACGCGGCTACTTCTTTGCAGCAGCCGTGCGAGACCGCGAGCGAATCGTTGGCGTGCTGGTGGTCAAGGTCGACCTCGACCACACCGAGACCCTTTGGGGCCGCACCCCCGAGCAGCTGTTGCTGACCGATCACAATGGCGTGGTCATCCTGACGTCGCGACCCGACTGGCGCTTCCGTGCCACCCGCACGCTGACCGAGGCCGAGCGCCAGGCCATCATCGCCATCCAGCCCTACCCCACCCAGGCCCCACAACCGCTGGTGCTCAACCCGGACGCCTGGATCACCCAGACCCGCGACATCAAGGAAACCGGCTGGCAGGTCAGCATCCTCGCCCCGCGCATGCTGGTCGATCGCTCGGTGCAAACGGTGATGGCCATCGGTGCCGGCACCCTGCTGGTACTGATGCTGCTGGCCGGCCTGGTCATGCAACGGCGGCGCCACTACATCGACCGCATCGACTTCGAAGCCCGTGGCCGTCAGGAGCTGGAAAAGCGCGTGGCCGAACGCACCGCCGACCTTGAAGGCCTGAACACCCGGCTGAAAAATGCCGTGCTGGAACGCGAGAACGCCCAGCAGGAGGCGGTGCGCGCCCAGGATGAACTGGTGCAGGCCGGCAAGCTATCGGTATTGGGCACCATGTCGGCCAGCATCAGCCACGAGCTCAACCAGCCGCTGGCCGCCATCCGCAGTTACGCGGAAAACGCCGAGATCCTGCTGGACCACCAACGCACCGATGACGCCCGCGGCAACCTCAAGCTGATCGGCGAGCTGACCGGGCGCATGGCCTCGATCATCGCCCACCTGCGCGCCTTCGCCCGCCGCGACCGGCATGCTCCGGAAAGCGTGGCCCTGCAGCCCGCCCTGGACGATGCGCTGGCACTGCTGGCCAAACGCCGCCGTGCAATGGCCGTGGAGCTGATCCGCGACCTGCCGGAGGCGACCTTGTGGGTACAGGCCGGTGAAACCCGCCTGCGCCAGGTGCTCGGCAACCTGCTGGCCAATGCCCTCGACGCCCTGACCGAAAAGGCCAACCCGCGCCGCTTGTGGCTAAGTGCCGAGCAGCGCGATGACTGCGTCTACCTGTACATCCGCGACAACGGCCCAGGTTTCAGCCGCCAGGCCCTGGAGCACGCCAAGGAGCCGTTCTTTACCACCAAGACCCGCACCCAGGGCCTGGGCCTGGGCCTGGCTATCTGTGAAAGCCTGATGCGCGCCTTGGGCGGTGAGCTGCTGCTGGCCAACCATCCGGAAGGTGGCGCACTGCTGACCCTGCAGCTGCGTGTGGCCGCGCCTGGCGCTACTTTGCCCAATTCGGAGGACCCCTCGGCATGACCACCGAGACATTGATCGACAGCCAAGCCCAGGTCATCCTGGTCGACGATGACCCGCATCTGCGCCAGGCCCTGAGCCAGACCCTGGACCTGGCAGGGCTCAAGGTGGTCGCCCTGGCCGATGCCCAAGGCCTGGCTGACCGTATCGAGGCCGACTGGCCCGGTGTGGTGGTCAGCGACATCCGCATGCCCGGCATCGATGGCCTGCAACTGCTGGAGCAACTGCACGGCCGCGACAGCGAGCTGCCGGTGCTGCTGATCACCGGCCATGGCGATGTGCCGCTGGCGGTGCAGGCGATGCGCGCCGGGGCTTATGATTTTCTGGAAAAACCCTTCGCCACCGACGCGCTGCTCGACAGCGTGCGCCGCGCCCTGGCCCTGCGCCGCCTGGTGCTGGACAACCGCAGCCTGCGCCTGGCACTGAGCGACCGCCAGCAACTGGCCACCCGCCTGGTCGGCCATGCGCCATCCATGCTGCGCCTGCGCGAGCAGATTGGCGCCCTGGCCGGCACCCGCGCCGATGTGCTGATCCTGGGTGAAACCGGCGCTGGCAAAGAGGTGGTGGCGCGCGCCCTGCACGACCTGTCCAGCCGCCGCGACGGCCCGTTCGTGGCGATCAACGCCGGTGCGCTGGCCGAGTCGGTGGTCGAGAGCGAGCTGTTCGGCCATGAGCCCGGCGCGTTTACCGGCGCGCAGAAGCGCCGCATCGGCAAATTCGAGTTCGCCAATGGCGGCACGCTGTTCCTCGACGAGATCGAGAGCATGAGCCTGGATGTACAGGTAAAACTGCTACGCATGTTGCAGGAGCGGGTGGTCGAGCGACTCGGCGGCAACCAGCTGATCCCACTGGATATCCGCATCATTGCCGCAACCAAGGAAGACCTGCGCCAGTCCGCCGACCAGGGGCGCTTTCGTGCCGACCTGTATTACCGGCTTAACGTGGCGCCGTTGCGTATCCCACCGTTGCGCGAGCGCGGCGATGACATCCTGGTGCTGTTCCAGCACTTCGCCGACGCCGCCAGCCAGCGCCATGGCCTGCCGCCACACACCCTGCAGCCACACCAGCGCGCCGTGCTGCTACGTCACGCCTGGCCAGGCAATGTGCGCGAGTTGCAGAACGCCGCCGAGCGTTTCGCCCTTGGCCTGGAACTGGCCCTGGACGGCCAGACGCCGCCGGCGACGGCACTTGCAGCGCCAATGCCGAGTGGCAACCTCAGCGAACAGGTCGAGCACTTCGAACGCTCGCTGATCGCTGCCGAACTGGCCCAGCCACATGGCTCCATGCGCAGCCTGGCCGAGGCCCTGGGCATCCCCCGCAAGACCCTGCACGACAAGCTACGCAAGCACGGTTTGAGCTTTGACGGCGCCGGCGGCGGGCACGACGATCAAGAGGATCACCGTTGATGAACACCGATAGCCAGTACCTGCAATCCGTACTGCACAGCGATATCCCCCTGACCCGGGAAATGGGCCTGGAAGTAGTCGATTGGCAACAGCACACCCTGCGCCTGCAACTGCCGCTGGCGGCCAACGTCAACCACAAGAGCACCATGTTCGGCGGCAGCCTGTACTGCGCGGCCGTGCTGGTGGGCTGGGGCTGGCTGCACCTGCGACTGCGTGAGCTGGGGATCGATGACGGGCATATCGTCATCCAGGAAGGGCAGATCAGTTATCCGTTGCCGGTTACCGGTGTGGCGGTGGCGCGTTGTGCAGCGCCCGACGAAAAAACCTGGGAACGATTCATAGCCATGTACCAGCGCCGTGGGCGGGCGCGGTTGACGTTGGAAACCACCGTGAGCAATGCCGGACGTGACGAGCCTGCCGTGAAATTCAGCGGCCAGTACGTTCTGCACCGCTAGCCCGACAGCCGCTTGAAGCAACTGCCTGGCACACAACCCAAAGACTGGCGCAATCCCTGTGGGAGCGGTGAAATCCGTCAGATCAGGTTCAGGAATGCCTGGCGCCATGCAGCATTGGCCGGCAATGCCAAAAAATACGGGTTAAGCAGCGACTCGCGCGGCGGATACCGGAACGGCAAGCCATCCAGCCCGATCACCTCGCCGCCGGCCCCTTCCACCACACCCTGCGCCGCTGCAGTGTCCCACTGCGAAGTCGGCGCCAGGCGCGGATAACAATCGGCACTGCCCTCAGCCAACAGGCAGAACTTCAACGAGCTGCCAATATTGGCCAGCTCCAGCTCTCCCACAGCGGCCCCAAGGCCGGCCAACAACGCTTCCTGCTCCGGGCTGGAGTGTCGACGGCTGGCCACCACGGTAAAACGCTCGCCCTGTGCAGGTGCGTTGCGTACCTGAATCAGCTGGGCTGCCTCACCGGCATCTGCACGCCAGGCCCCCATGCCGCGCCCACCAAAATAGCAGCGCCCATTGGTGGGCATCGACACCACGCCAAACACCACCTCGCCGTTTTCAACCAGGGCGATGTTGACCGTGAACTCTTCGCTGCCGGCAATGAACTCCTTGGTGCCGTCCAGCGGGTCGACCAGCCACCAGCGGCTCCAACCCTGACGCTCGGCCAGCGCAATGTTGCAGTCCTCCTCGGACAGCACCGGAATATGCGGCGCCAGCGCCAGCAGGCCATCGGCAATCACCCGGTGCGCCGCCAGGTCGGCGGCGGTAACCGGCGAGTCGTCGGCCTTGTTGGTCACGGCCACATCGGCACGCCAGAACGGCAGGATCGCCTCACCCGCCGACAACGCCAGTTTGACCACTTCGTGCATCAGTTGCAGGTCGTTCATAGCTCCAGCAGCCCCCGCTGAATCAGCAAGTCACGTGTCAGGTACAGCGCCGCCAGGGCACGTCCCTCGGTGAACTGCGGATGCATGGCCAATGCCGACAGCTCGCGCAGGTTGACCTTGTCGACCCGCATCGGTTCTGGCTCATCGCCTTCCAGGCGCTCTTCGTACAAGTCGGTAGCCAGTACCACCTGGATCTTCTGGCTCATGTAGCCCGGCGACAGCGACAGCTCGGTCAGGTGCTCCAGCTGGCGTGCGCCAAAACCGGCTTCTTCCTTGAGCTCCCGGTCGGCTGCCGCCAGCACGTCTTCGCCCGGCTCGATCAGGCCCTTGGGCAACGACAGCTCGTATTCGTCGGTGCCACCACAGTATTCCTCCACCAGCACGGCATGCTCGGCGTCGAGCATGGCCACGATCATCACTGCGCCGTAGCCGTTACCCCGGCCCACCAGGCGCTCGTAGGTACGCTCAGTGCCATTGCTGAAGCGCAATTGCACGGCTTCGACGCGAAACAGACGGCTGCTGGCGACGATTTCGCGGCTGAGGACGGTGGGTTTCTGGCGCATGGGGCGGCTCCTTGGCGTGAACGGGTTACTATACCGTGGCTTGCCGACTGATCGAGAGTTTCCCATGCCTGTTATTCCCTGGTCTGCCATCGATACCGTCCTGCTGGACATGGACGGCACCCTGCTCGACCTGCATTACGACAACCGCTTCTGGCTGGAGCACCTGCCCCAGCGCTATGCCGAGCTGCACGGGGTGAGCCGGGCCATGGCGCAAATGGAGCTGCAGCCGCTGTTTGAGCGCAATGCCGGCACCCTGAACTGGTATTGCCTGGACTTCTGGAGCCGCGAGTTGCGCCTGCCGATCCGTGAGCTGAAGCAGGAAATCGCCGACCTGATCGCCCTGCGACCAGACGCCGATACCTTCCTGGCGGCAATCCGCAAGGCGGGCAAACGCGTGGTGATGATCACCAATGCCCACCGTGACTCGCTGTCGCTGAAGCTGGAGCGGGTGGAACTGGCACCGTATTTCGAACGGCTGATCAGCTCGCACGATTACGGCTACCCGAAGGAAAGCCCGCAGTTCTGGGATGCATTACAGGCAGACATCGGCTTTGAGCCGCAACGCAGCCTGTTCATCGATGACACACTGGCGATTCTGCGCAGTGCGCGGCAGTTTGGCGTGGGGCACCTGCTGGCGGTGCGCCAGCCGGATAGCAAGGCAGGGCCGCGGGATACCGAAGAGTTTGCGGCCGTCGAGGATTACCGGGAGTTACTGGTAGGCCTATGAGGCCCCATTCGCGGGACAAGCCCGCTCCCACAAGTTGGCCGCTGAATTCAGGTTCAGCGGTAAAGCTGTGGGGGGGCTTGTCCCGGAAGAGGCCGGTCCAGGCTGCGAAGATCAGTCAGGAATACGTAGCACCTGCCCCGGATAAATCTTGTCCGGGTGCGACAGCATCGGCTTGTTGGCCTCGAAAATCTTGTTGTACTGGTTGGCGTTGCCGTACACCACGACTGAAATGGCCGATAGCGTGTCGCCCTTTTTCACCGTAATGAACCTGGCCGCCTTCACCACTGGCCCTGTCACTGTAATCTGGTCATCCACGCTGGCCACACCATTGATGTTACCGGCTGCAAGAATGATCTTTTCCTTCTCCTCCTGGCTGGCCACCTCACCCTTGAGGATGATCTTGTCTCCCTCTACAGTGGCTTTGATGTTCGGGTTTCCCAGGCCGACACTCTCCACGTGCTTCTTGAGCTGCTCCTCGGCATTGGCATTGCCGGGGGTCAGCAGGTCGATCAACTTCTCGCCGGCTTCCTTCACGAAACTGAACAGGCTCATTGCGCTCTCCTTGTTGACGAAACCTTGGACTCACGAGTCTAGGCCAGCTTTTCCACTCCCGCCCCCTGTGCGACCAATCGACGCGGTCTATCAAGGCATAGACCCTAGCGATTAGACGCCGCCGGCCCGCAAGCCTAGGCTTGTGCTATCAGAAAGCCGCCGGTATTCAACGCCCCGATGAACAGCAAACCTCCGGTCTGCGCGGCCTCATCGCCTTTGTCCATGCCCGCCGCCAGCAACACCTACGATTACGTCCAGTTAACCGACGCCAGACGCGACAGCACACCGCTGGCCGAAGAAGTGGCCCTGGCCATTGTCTACAACGGCCTCAATCAGGCGGTGATGCTGGTAAGCCCCACCGACCTGGAGGACTTCGCCGTCGGTTTCAGTGTTGGCAGCGGCATTGTCGAAGGCACGGCAGACATCTACGACCTGAAGCTCTCCGGCAGCGGTTCGGCAATGTATGCCGACCTGGAAATTTCCAGCCGGGCGTTCTGGAACCTGAAAAACCAGCGCCGCCAACTGGCCGGCACCAGTGGTTGCGGCCTGTGTGGTGTCGAAGCCCTGGAGCAGGCGCTGCCGGACCTGGCCGTGCTGCCGGGTGCGCCCCTGCCCCCGGCCCAGTGGCTGGTGGGCCTGCGTGAACGCATCGATGCCTTCCAACCGCTGGGCCAGCATTGCGGGGCTGTGCATGCAGCCCTGTTCATGGACCGCCATGGCGAGCTTTTGCTCGGCCGCGAAGACATCGGCCGGCACAACGCCCTCGACAAACTGATCGGCGCCCTGCTGCGCCAAGGCATCGACAGCCAGGGCGGCTTGGCCATCGTCACCAGCCGCTGCAGCCTGGAGCTGATCCAGAAAGTACTGCGTGCCGGCCTCCAGACCCTGGTCAGCCTATCGGCGCCCACCGGCCTTGCCCTGCAATGGGCACGCAAGCACAACCTCAACCTCATCCATTTGCCCAAGCACAGCGCACCGCGGGTCTTCAGCCCGGCGGCGGAGTCGTAACAGCAGTGACCTCTTACCAGCACCTCCCGGACAACGCACCAGCCTCCACCCCTCGCTACAAGCCCTACCACGGCCCAGCCGGTGGCTGGGGCGCGCTGCGCAGCGTGGCCAAGGCATGGGTCGGCAGCGACAACGCACTAAAGAACATTCGCGCCCTGCTCAAGACCAACCAGAACGGCGGCTTCGACTGCCCGGGCTGCGCCTGGGGCGATTCGCCGGAAAGCGGCATGGTCAAGTTCTGCGAGAACGGCGCCAAGGCCGTGAACTGGGAGGCGACCAAGCGGCGCGTCGATGCGGCCTTCTTCGCCCGTTACAGCGTTACCTCGCTGCTGCAGCAAAGCGATTACTGGCTGGAGTACCAAGGGCGCCTGACCGAACCGATGGTCTACGACGGGCCCAGCGACCGTTACCTGCCCATCAGCTGGGATGCCGCCTTCGCCCTGATCGCTCGCGAGCTGAACAAGCTCGCCAACCCTGACCAGGCTGAGTTCTATACCTCGGGGCGCGCCAGCAACGAAGCGGCGTACCTGTATCAGTTGTTTGTGCGCGCCTATGGTACCAACAACTTTCCTGACTGCTCGAACATGTGCCACGAAGCCAGTGGCGTGGCCTTGGGGCAAAGCGTCGGGGTCGGCAAGGGCACCGTCACCTTCGACGACTTCGAGCATGCCGACGCTATTTTTGTCTGGGGGCAGAACCCCGGCACCAACCACCCACGCATGCTCGACCCGCTGCGTGATGCGGTGAAACGTGGCGCCCAGGTGGTGTGCGTAAACCCGCTCAAGGAGCGTGGCCTGGAGCGCTTCCAGCACCCGCAGAACCCGCTGGAGATGCTGACCAACAGTGACCGGCCGACCAACACCGCGTTCTTCCGCCCGGCGCTGGGCGGCGACATGGCGATGCTGCGCGGCATGGCCAAGTTCGTCCTGCAATGGGAACGCGAAGCCCAGGCCAAAGGCGAACCGGCCGTGTTCGACCATGCCTTCATTGCCGAACATGGTCATGGCGTCGACGACTACCTGGCAGTGGTCGATGCCACGCCGTGGGAACACATCCAGGCGCAGTCCGGGCTGACGCTGGCCGACATCGAGCTGGCCGCGCGCATGTACTGCCGTGGCAAGCGGGTGATCATGTGCTGGGCGATGGGCATCACCCAGCACCGCCATTCGGTGCCGACCATCCAGGAAATCGTCAACCTGCAAATGTTGCGCGGCAACATCGGCGCACCCGGCGCCGGTCTGTGCCCGGTGCGCGGCCACAGCAACGTGCAGGGCGACCGCACCATGGGCATCAATGAACGCCCGCCAGTGGCGCTGCTGGACGCCCTCGAAAAGCGTTTTGGCTTCCCCGTGCCCCGGCACAACGGCCACAACACCGTCGAAGCCATCCACGCCATGCTCGACGGCCGCGCCAAAGTATTCATCGGCCTGGGCGGCAATTTCGCCCAGGCCACGCCAGACACCGAGCGTACTGCCCAGGCACTGCGCAACTGCGAGCTGACCGTGCATATCAGCACAAAGCTCAACCGCAGCCACCTGGTGCACGGCAAGCAGGCGCTGATCCTGCCGTGCCTGGGCCGCACCGACATCGACCTGCAGGCCGACGGGCCGCAGGCGGTGACGGTGGAAGACTCGTTCAGCATGGTGCACGCCTCCAACGGCCAGCTGAAGCCGCTGTCGACGCAAATGCGCTCGGAACCTGCAGTGATTGCCGGCATCGCCGCTGCCACCCTGGGCAAGCAACCGGTGGACTGGCACTGGCTGGTGGCCGACTACGACCGCATCCGCGACCTGATCGGCGATACCATCGCGGGCTTCAGCGGTTTCAACCAGCGCTTGCAGCGTCCAGGCGGTTTTTACCTGGGTAACAGCGCTGCCAGTCGCGAATGGAAGACCAGCAGCGGCCGGGCCAACTTCAAGGCCAACCTGCTGCCGGATTCGTTGCTCGATGAGCGCGTGCGCGCCAGTGGCCAACTGCCCGACCTGATCATGCAGTCGATGCGCTCGCACGATCAGTACAACACCACCATCTACGGCCTGGACGACCGTTACCGGGGCGTGCGCGGCCAGCGCGAAGTGCTGTTCGCCAACGAAGCCGACATCATCCGCCTGGGCTTCCAGCCGGGGCAAAAGGTCGACATCGTGTCGCTGTGGGGTGATCAGCATGTGCGCCGGGTGCAGGGCTTCACCCTGCTGGCCTTCGACATCCCGGCCGGGCAGGCAGCGGCGTATTACCCCGAGGTGAACCCGCTGGTGCCACTGGAAAGCATTGGCGATGGCAGCCATACGCCGACCTCGAAGTTCATTGCCATCAAACTGGAGCGCGCACGGGACGACGGGCGTATTCTGTAGAAACGAAAAAAGCCCTGTTCCATGGCGGTTCAGGGCTTTGTCATAAAGGTCTCAAACAGCCGAAAAACGATAAAGTTTCACAGCAAATACAGTAACTTAGAGAATTGTGTACAACTCGTGTTACTCGTCGGATTTCCGTTGCCAGCCACGCCGCTTAGCCTCAAATTCGCCTCGTCATCCCTATGAGGCTCTCTTGATGAAGAAGTACTCCTCGATTTTGTTGTTGTCTTTCAGCTTGCTCAGCGGCGTTGCCATGGCAGGCGGCAATACCGAGGCCGGCATTGGCGGCGCATTGGGTGGGGTACTCGGCTCCGTAGTGGGTAACTCCATCGGCGGTAGCACCGGCGGCGCCATTGGTGCCGGTCTGGGCGGCGCAGCCGGCGGTGCCCTGGGTGCCGACAAGCGCCAGCGTGGCGAGGCCGCTATCGGCGGCGCACTGGGCGCTGCAGGCGGTAACGTGGTCGGTCGCTCGGTGGGCGGCACCACCGGTAGCTACATTGGCGCAGCAGCCGGCGGTGGTGCCGGTGGCGCGCTGGGTAACTACATGGGCAACAAAGCCGACGAAGACGAGCGTCATGATGATCGCCGCTACCGTCGCGGCTACGACGACCGTCGCCACTACGACCGTGGTCGCCACTACGGCCACCGCAAGCACAAGCGCCACTGGCGCGACTGATGCCGCGGGCCCTGCCCCGGCAGCAAAAGCCCCGCCCCTGCCGGCGGGGCTTTTTTATGCCTGCTGTTCCAGTACCAGGCCAGACAGGACCACTTGCAGCGGTTCAGGCAGCACCGCAGGACGACCACTGGCACGCTCGATGAACACCTGCACTACCGTGCCTGCAGCACACGCCTCCGGTTCCCCCGGGCGGAACAGCGCCAGGCGGTACTCCACCGTACTACCCGCCAGGCGCGTCACTCCCAAGCCCACTTCGAGCACGTCGGGAAAGCCTGGCAGCGCATAGAAATCCGCAGCCGAACTGACCACGAATGCCGCCAGTTCACCGTCACGCAGGTCCACCTCGGCCTGTTCGGCGAGGAAGGCCTGGATCGCCGTTTCGAAAAAGCCATGCACGGTAGCACCGGCGATATGGCCATTGACGTCGTTGTCCGAAGGGCGGGTGAGGATGGGGTGGAAGTGGTAGAAGGCAGTGCGCTGAGGGGATTCGGTCATCTGTCTGGCTCTTGTCTTCGCAAATGTTGCTGACAGTGAAACAGAAATTCCAGATTTCCGCTGCCTGAGCCGGCCTCTTCGCGGGTAAACCCGCTCCCACAGAAATCGCCGTATCTGTGGGAGCGGGTTTACCCGCGAAGAGGCCGGCTCAGGATATCGTTCAAAAAAAAGCCGCCCCAAAGGGCGGCCTTCTTGTAGCGCTGGGCTCAGCTTACAGCTGTGGGCCAGCAGCCTTGATGGCGTCGGAAACTTCGAACTTCTTGAAGTTTTCGATGAACAGCTTGGCCAGGCCTTTGGCGGCCTCGTCGTAGGCAGCTTTGTCAGCCCAGTTGGTGCGTGGGTTGAGCAGCTCGGTTTCAACACCTGGGACGACTTTTGGTACGTCCAGGTTGATGATGTCCAGGTGCTCGGTTTCGGCACCGACCAGCGCGCCACTCTGGATTGCAGCAATCACCGCGCGGGTAGTCGGGATGCTGAAGCGCTTGCCAACACCGTAGCCACCGCCGGTCCAGCCGGTGTTTACCAGGTAAACCTTGGAGTTGAAGCCGTTGATACGCTTGATCAGCAGCTCGGCGTACTCGCCAGCCGGGCGCGGGAAGAACGGTGCGCCGAAGCAGGTGGAGAAGGTCGACTTGATGCCGCCGCCCGAACCCATTTCGGTAGAACCGACCAGCGCGGTGTAACCGGACAGGAAGTGGTAGGCCGCCTGCTCGTTGTTCAGGATCGAAACCGGAGGCAGAACACCGGTCAGGTCGCAGGTCAGGAAGATGACCGCATTAGGCTCGCCGCCCAGGTTCGCTTCGGAACGCTTGGCAACGTGCTCCAGCGGGTAGGCAGCACGGCTGTTCTGGGTCAGGCTGACGTCGGTGTAGTCGGCGTGCTTGTTGGCGTCGAGAACGACGTTTTCCAGCACTGCGCCGTGCTTGATGGCTTTCCAGATGACCGGCTCGTTCTTCTCGGACAGGTCGATGCACTTGGCGTAGCAGCCGCCTTCCATGTTGAAGACAACGCCTTCGCCCCAGCCGTGCTCGTCGTCACCGATCAGGTAACGGCTTTCGTCGGCCGACAGGGTGGTCTTGCCAGTGCCGGACAGGCCGAAGAACAGGGTCACATCGCCTTCTTCGCCGATGTTGGCCGCGCAGTGCATTGGCAGTACGTCGGCAGCCGGCAGCAGGAAGTTCTGCACCGAGAACATGGCTTTCTTCATTTCGCCGGCATAGCGCATGCCTGCGATCAGCACCTTCTTGGCGGCGAAGTTGATGATGACGCAGCCGTCGGAGTTGGTGCCATCACGCTCAGGCTCGCACACGAAGTTGGCAACGTTGAGCACCTGCCACTGGTCGCGGCCAGCCGGGTTGTACTGCTCCGGGTTGATGAACAGGCAACGGCCGAACAGGTTCTGCCAGGCGGTCTGGGTGGTCATCTTCACCGGCAGGTAGTGGTCGACGGCTGCCCCTACGTGAACGTAGGAAACGAAGTGATCCTGGGCGTTGTTGAACGCCTCGACGCGGTCCCACAGGGCGTCGAACTTGTCGGCCGGGAACTTGCGGTTGATCGGGCCCCAGGAAATAGCGTCCTGAGTGGAAGGTTCTTCGACGATGAAACGGTCAGCCGGCGAACGGCCAGTACGGTGACCAGTCTCCACGACCAGTGCGCCAGTATCGGCTAGTACGCCTTCACCGCGTTGCAGCGCTTCTTTTACCAGCTCATCGACGCTCAGGTCGGTGTACACGGTGTTGTTGGCTTGCGTCATGAGATACCCCATCCGGCCCGAGGCCGAGTGCTCCAAACGTTTTGTAGTTGTCTTGAAAAAACTACTACAGCGAAAAAAGTGGCCGGATTATGCCAGAAACGCCCAAAAAAAGTAGGCCCCTCCTGTCAGAACTGCGCTTTTGCGCAATTCGACAGGAGATTGTCCTGTGATTAAACGTTTCAGTGGCGAGTTTCTGAGGCCACGTCTGTGCCGCCACCGGCAAACAGTTGCGCCACATCGCTGGCATCGAAGAAATAGCGCTCGTTGCAGAACTGGCAATCGATCTCCACCTGGCCGCCGCACTCTTCCACCAATGCCTTGGCGTCCTGTTCGCCAAGGCTGACCAGCGCATTGCCGGAACGCTCGCGCGAACAGCTGCAATTGAAGCGCAACGGCTGGATGTCGAACAGGCGCACGGCATCTTCATGGTACAGGCGATGCAGCAACGTTTCGTTGTTTTCAGCCCACTCTTCAGGCTTGAGGGTCTTGGCCAGGGCAACCACGTGCTGCCAGCTGTCCTCACGCTCTTCATCATCCGGCTGGCGATCACGCGGCAGCTGCTGCAGCAGCAGACCGCGGGCCTTGCCGTTTTCGGCGTTGAGCCAGAAGCGCGTGTTCAGCTGCTGGGACTGGACGAAGTAGTTGGTGAAACATTCCGACAGGTTGGCGCCATCAAGGTCGACAGTACCCTGGTAGCGCTGGCCCTTGACCGGATCGATGGTCAGGGTCAGGTGGCCGTCGGGCATCAGCTGCGACAGTGTGGCATCCGCCGGGATCTGGTCCGCTTCGTAGCGGGCCATGCCGCGGATTTCCCGGTCGCCGGAACATTCCACCATCAGCAGCGGAATCGGCCCAGCCGAGCGCGCCTGCAAAATCAGCAAGCCATCAAACTTCATCGCGCCCACCAGCAACGCGGTGGCGGCCATCAGCTCGCCGAGCAGCGCCTTGACCGGCTGAGGGTATTCGTGACGCGCCAACACTGCGGCATAGCTGTCATCGAGAGACACCCACTCGCCGCGCACATCGCGCTCGTCGAAGATGAAACGTTGGGTGAAATCGGTATCAGGCAAATCGCTCATAGGTTTCGGCTATCTAAAAAATGATGACAAAATGGTTACAAGGGTTGTCGAGAACCTGCGAGAACCCGTTACAGAGCGCTCACAAGGCGCTCCGATTTCCTGTTTGCAATAGAGGTATTTTATGGACAATCGACCACTGTTCCAAGCAAGGTGGTCCTGGGGGCCATTGGCAGCCTGTACGCTGCTTTCCGTCGCTCTACTGTGTTTCTGGTTATGGCCTTTTGGCCAGATCCTGTGCCTGACTTTCGACGAGTGGCTGTTCCGCAGCCTGAATGCGCCCTTGGCCGACAGCACTACCTGGCGCTACATCTGGACCGTCGGCAGCCTGCGCCCGTTCGACATCGTCGTCGGCCTGATCCTGCTGGCAGTGCTCATCCGTGGTGACTGGGTGTTCAAGGCAGCTCAGGTTCGCCAAGCGTTTTTCGGCTTTCTGGTCACGCTACTCCTCTTAGTGGTGATTCGCGCGCTGTTTTCCAAGTGGGTGGATGCAGCTGGCTGGCAGCACAAGAGCCCGTCGATGATGTTCGACGAGGTGGTGCACCTGAGTGACTACTACCCGAACCTGGAAGCCGCCTGGGAGCTCAAGGACCGTTCCAGCAAGAGTTTCCCGGGGGATCACGCCTCGGTACTGCTGATCTGGGCGCTGTTCATGAGCGTGTTCAGCCGCCGCCTGGTGCAGTACCTGGTGATCTGGGGGCTGGCGGTGCTGTTCATGCTGCCGCGCCTGGTGGCCGGCGCCCACTGGGGGCAGGATGACTACATCGGCGGGTTGCTGATGGCAGTGCTGGCGTTGGGCTGGAGCTATTACACGCCGCTGGCGGCCAAGGGCAGTGAGGCGTTGATGCGCTGGACTGCACCGTTGTTCAACCTGCTGGCCAGGTTACCGCTTGTCGGGCGGATGGCCGTGCTCCGCTAGACCCTTGGGGCTGCTACGCAGCCCTTTCCGAACGGTCCGGCGCCCCGGCAAGGCCGCTCCCACAAAGCGCTGTGGGCGCTGGCTTGCCGGCGATGGGCCGCTAAGCGGCCCCGGCTATTCATAGCTCCCATGCAACTGGTGAATCTGCCGCCGCTGCTTCTTGGTTGGCCGCCCATCGGTAGTCACCCCCATGGCGCCCGCCTTGCGCATTTCGGCCGCCTGCTCACGGCGGCGCAGGCTTTCTTCGGTTTCCTCGTACAGCGTCTGCGCTTCTGGCGCCCCACGCCGCACCACCGACAACGCCTTCACCACCACGGTGCGCTCATCGAACCCGGTGCGCAGCACAAATTCGTCGCCCACTCGCGGCTCCTTGCCTGGCTTGCAACGCTCGCCCCGGCAATGCACCTTGCCGCTCTCGATCGCTGCCTTGGCCAGCGCCCGCGTCTTGTAGAAACGCGCCGCCCATAGCCACTTGTCCAGGCGAACCTTGTCGTCGTCTTCGGCTTTTTGTGCCATCCCGTTACCTCGGATTCTGTCTTTCATCGAACTGTACTACCTTCACATACGGATGCAAAAAGTCCCCGCCATGCTTACAGTTCACCACCTCATTCGCAGGGTGCGCTTCGTGAAGACATTTGACCATTTGAAAGTGATCGGCCTGCGTGAGTGGATAGCCCTGCCCGACCTTGGCGTGGCAGGGCTGCGCGCCAAGATCGACACTGGTGCCAGCACCTCCAGCCTGCACGCTACCGAGGTGGAACCGTTCGAGCGCGACGGCCAGCCCTGGGTACGCTTCACGGCGCACCTGGGCTCTGTGGTGCAGTTGCGCCACCGCCGCTGCGAGGCGCCACTGGTGACCATGAAGACCATCAAGAGCTCCAACGGGCACGCCCAGACTCGCTACGTCATTCGCACGTCACTGGCGCTGGGCGATGGTGTGTGGGAGGTGGAGTTCACACTCGCCTGCCGCAAGAACATGCGTTACCGCCTGCTGCTCGGTTCCAAGGCCCTGATCCACGGCCAGCTGGTGGTCAACCCTGGCCTGAAGTACGTACAAGACAAACCGGCCTTCCCGGCCACCCTTTCCCCTGTCACAGGTGCTGCATGAAGATCGCTGTGCTGTCGCGCAATCCGCGTCTGTATTCCACCCGCCGCCTGGTCGAAGCCGGTACCCAGCGTGGCCACGAAATGGTGGTGATCGATACCCTGCGGGCCTACATGAACATTGCCAGCCACAAGCCGCAGATCCATTACCGCGGCAAGCCGCTGGAGGGCTTCGATGCCGTGATCCCGCGCATCGGCGCTTCCGTCACCTTTTACGGCTGCGCAGTGCTGCGCCAGTTCGAAATGATGGGCGTGTACCCACTCAACGAATCGGTAGCCATTGCCCGTTCGCGCGACAAACTGCGCTCGCTGCAATTGCTGTCGCGTCGCGGAATCGGCCTGCCCATTACCGGCTTCGCCCATTCACCCGACGACATTCCCGACCTGATCCAGATGGTTAATGGCGCGCCGTTGGTAATCAAGGTGCTGGAGGGCACCCAGGGCATTGGCGTGGTGCTGTGCGAAACCACCCAGGCTGCCGAGTCGGTGATCGAGGCGTTCATGGGGCTCAAGCAGAACATCATGGTTCAGGAGTACATCAAGGAGGCTGGCGGGGCCGACATTCGCTGCTTCGTGGTGGGAGACAAGGTGATTGCCTCGATGAAGCGTCAGGCCAAGCCGGGCGAGTTCCGCTCCAACCTGCATCGGGGGGGCGTCGCCAGCCTGATAAAAATCACCCCTGAAGAGCGGATTACCGCGATCCGGGCGGCCAAGGTGATGGGTTTGAGCGTGGCGGGGGTGGATATCCTGCGGTCCAACCATGGGCCATTGGTGATGGAGGTGAACTCGTCGCCGGGGCTGGAGGGGATCGAGGTGACCACCGGCAAAAACGTGGCCGGGATGATCATCGAGCACCTGGAGAAGAACGGCGGGCCAAATCAGACCCGGACCAAAGGCAAGGGCTGATTCAAGGCTGTACCGGCCCTATCGCCGGCAAGCCAGCTCCCACAGGATTACCACAACCTCCAGGCTTGTAGATTACCTGTGGGAGCTGGGTTGCCGGCGGTAGGGCCGGTGCGGTCAACCAGATTCATACAGCATTACGCGGCAGCAATAGCCCCAGCGGCAACCGCACCCGCGCTTCGATCCCCCCGCCAGACCGATTACGCAGCTCCACATTCCCGCCATGCTGGGCGGCGATCCGCTTGACGATCGCCAGCCCCAGCCCGGTGCCCTTGCCGCCCCGTGCCCGATCCCCACGAATGAACGGATTGAAGATGGTCTCCAGCTCCGACTCATCGATCCCGGTGCCACGGTCCAGCACGCTCAGCACCACGTACGGTGCACTCTCGTCACCCGACACATAGGCCGCCACTTCGACCCCCTTGCCAGCATGGTGCAGGGCGTTGCCGATGAGGTTGCCCAACATGCGCTTGAGCGAAACGCGACGCAGCGGGAATGGAGGAATTGGCTCCAGGCACAGGCGCACACGTTCTTTCGGCTGGTTGTACGGCGCCACGACTTCACGCACCAGGTCAGCCAGGTCGACCTCTTCCACCGGCTCGTCACGGCCATCGCGGATGAAGGCCAGGAACTGATCGAGGATCGCATCCATGTCCTCGATATCGCGAACCATGTCGTCACTCAGGTCGCTGTCGCTGTTCAGCAATGACAACGACAGGCGCAGACGCGTCAACGGTGTGCGCAGGTCGTGGGAAACCCCGGCCAGCATCAGCTCGCGCTCGCGCCCGGCTTGTTCGACATCTTCGGCCATCTGGTTGAAGGCCTTGTATACCTCGGTCATCTCGCTGGGCGTGTCGCTGATCGGCAGACGCACACTGCGACCCTGGCCCAGCTGACGAGCGGCGAACACCAGGCGCTTGAGCGGCTGGTTCAACTGGCGCACGAAGATCCAGGCCGACGCGGTGGACAACAGGCCGATGGCCAGGAACCAACCCAGCACGTTCCAGATTTTCTGCCCACGCAGCGGGTGTGGGTACAGTGGCACTTTCAGCCAGCCAGGGCCCAGGCTTGGCGCATTGACCCACAACGCCGGTGGCGCATGGATGCGCAGCCGCACCTCGGTGTCTTCGCCCAGCTCCGCCTGCATCTGCCGTTGGTAGATTTCACTGTAGGGCCAGTGCTGCTCACCCTCGGGCACACCCGACCCGGTCACGCGGATGAGGCCCGCCGCTTCGGCAATCCTGTCGCGGTTTTCTTCGTCGGCAGCCCAATAGGCGCGCAAGGTCAACGCCACACCGTGGCTGTACTGACGGTCGACCAGCACGTCCTCGTTCATCAGCAGGTAGACCAGGGTCAAAGCCTTGCTGAACAGGACGACGATCAACACCAGCCACAGGGTGCGGGCGAAGAAACTCTGCGGAAACCAAAGCGGTGTTTTCATGGACGACGCAGCATCATTTGCCCGCGTTTCCGTCTGGCACGAACACGTAGCCCACGCCCCAGACGGTCTGGATGTAACGCGGCTTGGACGGGTCCGGCTCGATCATGCGGCGCAGGCGCGAAATCTGCACGTCGATGGAACGCTCCAGTGCATCCCACTCCCGACCACGGGCCAGGTTCATCAGCTTGTCGCGGGTCAGCGGCTCGCGGGCGTGCATCACCAGGGCCTTGAGCACGGCGAACTCGCCGGTGGTGAGCATGTGCACTTCGTCGCCACGCTTGAGTTCGCGGGTGGCCAGCGACAGCTCGTAATCACCGAAGGTGACCGATTCGTCCTCACTGCCAGGTGCACCTGGCACGGCAGGCGCCTGGCGGCGCAACACAGCCTTGACGCGGGCCATCAGCTCATCCGGGTTGAACGGCTTGCCCAGGTAGTCGTCAGCGCCCAGTTCCAGGCCCTTGATACGGCTCAGCTCGTCGCCCTTGGCGGTGAGCATGATGATCGGGATCTGGTTGTTCTGCTGGCGCAGGCGCTTGCACGCAGACAGGCCATCCTCGCCCGGCAGCATCAGGTCGAGCACCACCAGGTTGAACACCTCGCGCTGCAGCAGGCGGTCCATCTGCTCGGTGTTGGGCACCGCGCGGGCACGGTAGCCCTTGCTGGTGAAGAAACGTTCCAGCAGGCTGCTGAGCCCCGGATCGTCGTCGACGATGAGAATCTTGTCACCTTCAGCGGTGTTTGCGGTGCCGGTCATGAATAACTCCTCTGATATCGCCGCGCATTATGGCGTAGCCATTGCTGCACGTTGCGTGAGCATTGTTAGCAGATTTTTCCCCCGGCGCCAGTTCCAGCTGGCTGGGCGCCATCACCGCAAGCCGTTTGCGATGGGTATAATGCGCGGCTTTCATCCAGCGCCGCCGGGATAAAAGCCCACAGGCGACCCCCGTATTCACAAATGTCAGGTGGTTTACATGGACAGCATCAACAGCCGTATCGCCGAGGAACTGGGCGTACGCCCCCAGCAGGTCGAGGCGGCCGTGGGCCTGTTGGACGAAGGCTCGACCGTGCCCTTCATCGCCCGTTACCGCAAGGAAGTGACCGGTAGCCTGGACGACACCCAGCTGCGCCATCTGGAAGAGCGCCTGCGCTACCTGCGCGAACTCGACGACCGTCGCGCCAGCATCCTGTCCAGCATCGAGGAACAGGGCAAGCTGACCCCTGAACTGGCCCGCGAAATCAAGCTGGCCGACACCAAGACCCGCCTCGAAGACCTGTACCTGCCGTACAAGCAAAAGCGCCGCACCAAGGGCCAGATCGCCCTGGAAGCCGGCCTCGGCGAGCTGGCGGACGGCCTGTTCAACGATCCGGGCCTTGTGCCAGAGAGCGAAGCCGCACGCTTCGTCAACGCCGAAAAGGGCGTGGCCGACGTCAAGGCCGCGCTGGAGGGCGCCAAGTACATCCTGATGGAGCGCTTTGCCGAGGACGCCGCCCTGCTCGACAAGCTGCGCAATTTCCTCAAGCAGGAGGCCGTGCTCAGCGCCCGCGTGGTAGCCGGCAAGGAGGAAGAGGGCGCCAAGTTCCGCGACTACTTCGCCCACGACGAACTGCTGCGCAACGCACCGTCGCACCGTGCCCTGGCAATCTTCCGCGGGCGCAACGAAGGTGTGTTGAGCGCCTCGCTGAAAGTGGGCGAAGAACTGCCTGGCACCCTGCACCCGTGCGAAGTGATGATCGGCCACCACGTCGGCGTCGAAAACCGCGGCCGCCCGGCCGACAAATGGCTGGGCGAGGTGGTGCGCTGGACCTGGAAGGTCAAGCTGTACACCCACCTGGAAACCGACCTGTTCGGCGAACTGCGCGACAACGCCGAAGGCGAGGCAATCAACGTGTTCGCCCACAACCTGCACGACCTGCTGCTGGCCGCCCCGGCCGGTCCGCGCGCCACCCTGGGCTTCGACCCGGGCCTGCGCACCGGTTGCAAGATCGCCGTGGTCGACGCCACCGGCAAGCTGCTGGACTACACCACGGTGTATCCGCACGCGCCGAAGAATGACTGGGACCGCACCCTATCCATCATGGCTGCACTGTGCGCCAAGCACTCGGTGGAGCTGATCGCCATCGGCAACGGCACCGCCAGCCGCGAAAGCGACAAGCTGGTGGCAGAGCTGGTGAAAAAATACCCAGCGCTGAAAATCACCAAGATCATGGTTTCCGAAGCCGGCGCTTCGGTGTACTCGGCATCGGAACTGGCCGCCCGCGAGTTCCCGGACCTGGACGTGTCGATCCGTGGCGCCGTTTCGATTGCCCGCCGCCTGCAGGACCCGCTGGCGGAGCTTGTGAAGATCGACCCGAAATCCATCGGTGTCGGCCAGTACCAGCACGACGTGTCCCAGCTGAAACTGGCGCGTGGCCTGGACGCCGTGGTCGAGGACTGCGTGAACGCCGTGGGCGTGGACGTGAACACCGCCTCGGTGGCGCTGCTGACCCGTATCTCCGGCCTTAACGCCACGCTGGCGCAGAACATCGTCGCCCATCGCGATGCCAACGGCCCGTTCGCCACCCGTGCAGCCCTGAAAAAGGTCAGCCGCCTGGGTGAAAAAACCTTCGAACAGGCCGCCGGCTTCCTGCGTGTGATGAACGGCGACAACCCGCTGGACGCCTCCGCAGTGCACCCGGAGGCCTATCCGCTGGTGCAGCGCATCGCCGCCGACACCGACCGCGACATCCGCTCGCTGATCGGCGACAGCAGCTTCCTCAAGCGCCTGGACCCGAAGAAGTTCACCGACGAGTCCTTCGGCCTGCCGACCGTCACCGATATCCTGCAAGAGCTGGACAAGCCTGGCCGCGACCCACGGCCCGAGTTCAAGACCGCCACCTTCCAGGACGGCGTCGAAGACCTCAAGGACCTCGAACCCGGCATGATCCTGGAGGGTGTGGTGACCAACGTCACCAACTTTGGCGCCTTCGTCGACATCGGCGTGCACCAGGACGGCCTGGTGCACATCTCGGCGCTGTCGGAGAAGTTCATCAAAGACCCGCGTGAAGCGGTCAAGGCCGGCGACGTGGTCAAGGTCAAGGTCATGGAAGTGGATATCCCGCGCAAGCGCGTCGGCCTGTCCATGCGCATGAGCGACACCCCAGGCGAAAAGGTCGAAGGCAACCGCGGTGGCAACCGTGGCAATGGCGGCAACCGCCAGCAGCCGGCCCAACGCCCGCGTGAAACCGCCACCGCCGCGCCGGCCAACAATGCCATGGCCTCCCTGTTCGCCAACGCCAAGCAGTTGAAGAAGAAGTGATGGACGTACCCCGCGAATACGTCGAAAGCGCCTTCAGCCAGCTGCTGGGCTGCCGCCTGCAACGCCTGGACACGGGTGTTGCAGAGGTGGCCCTGCCGCTGGAGCCGCACTTGCGCAACCGTGGCCAGAAGCTGCACGGCGGGGCGATCTTCAGCCTGGTGGACATCGCCATGGGCCTGGCCTGCTCGGCCAGCCATGGCTTTGACCAGCAAAGCGTCACCATCGAGTGCAAGATCAACTACATGCGCGCCGTCAGCGATGGCGAAGTGCTGTGTACCGCCCGTGTGCTGCACGCCGGGCGGCGAACCCTGGTGGTCGACGCCGACGTAGTCCAGGGCGACAAGCTGGTGGCAAAAGCGCAAGGAACCTTCGCGGTTCTCTAGCTCACCAAGCAGTATCTGCGGTATTTTCAGCAGTGCGCTGGCACTGCTGGAACCCGCGTAAACCAGGCGACAACGCCAGTTCCTTTCTTCCTACCCTTGTAGACCGTTATCTCTACCCCCATATTGGGGCGACTGACGCGTGAAGGAATACATCTTGAGCGAACTCCTCAACCGCCGCCTGAGCCTGCTCGGCGCCAATCTTCCCCTGCTCAAGCAGTGCCTGCACGGTATTGAGCGCGAATGCCTGCGCGTGACCGATGAAGGTCGCCTGGCCCAGACCCCGCACCCGGAAGCACTGGGATCGGCGCTGACCAACGAGCAGATCACCACCGATTATTCCGAGTCGTTGCTGGAGTTCATCACCCCTGCGCTGGCCGACCCGGCCAAGGTGCTCGAAAGCCTCGAAGAGACCCACCGTTTCGTCTACAGCAAGCTGGGCGACGAATACCTGTGGAGCCCTTCGATGCCGTGCACGCTGCCGGCCGAGGAGGACATCCCGATCGCCGAGTACGGCAACTCGAACATCGGCAAGCTCAAGCACGTGTACCGCAAGGGCCTGGCCCTGCGCTACGGCCGCACCATGCAGTGCATTGCCGGCATACATTACAACTTCTCGCTGCCCGAAGCCCTGTGGCCACTGCTGCGCGAAGCCGAAGGCAGCACGCTAGACGACCGCGACTACCAGTCGTCGGCCTACATCGCGCTGATCCGCAACTTCCGCCGCTACAGCTGGCTGCTGATGTACCTGTTCGGCGCCTCGCCGGCGCTGGACAAAGGCTTCCTGCGTGGCCGCCCGCACCAGCTCGAAGAGCTGGACGCCGAAACCCTGTTCCTGCCCTATGCCACCAGCCTGCGCATGAGCGACCTGGGCTACCAGAGCAACGCCCAGGCCGGCCTCACGCCTTGCTACAACAACCTGGCCAGCTACACCGACAGCCTGCGCAAGGCCGTGGGCACGCCCTACCCGCCTTATGTTGAGGTCGGTACGCACGTGGACGGCGAATGGGTGCAGCTGAACACCAACATTCTGCAAATCGAGAACGAGTACTACTCGAACATCCGCCCCAAGCGCGTTACCTACACCGGCGAGCGGCCGATACAGGCCCTGACTTCGCGTGGCGTGCAGTACGTGGAAGTGCGTTGCCTGGACATCAACCCGTTCCTGCCGGTAGGTATCGACCTGACCGAGGCACGCTTCCTCGACGCGTTCCTGCTGTTCTGCGCCCTGGAAGACAGCCCTCAGCTGGACAACGGCGAGTGCGGCCAGTGCACCGACAACTTCCTGACCGTGGTCAAGGAAGGTCGCCGCCCGGGCCTGGAGCTGCACCGCAATGGCCAGCCGATCAGCCTGAAAGGCTGGGCCGGCGAGCTGATCGAGCGCATCCGCCAATTGGCCAACCTGCTCGACCAGGCGCAAGGCTCTGATGAGCACGCCAAGGCCCTGGATGCCCAGCAGGCCAAGGTCGACGATGCCTCGCTTACCCCGTCGGCCCAGGTGCTGGCACGCATGACCGAGCATGACGAAAGCTTCGTCCAGTTCTCGCTGCGCCAAAGCCGTGTGCACGCCGAGGCTTTCCGCGAGCAACCTCTGAGCAATGACAAGCAGCAGGCATTCGAAACGCTGGCCCGCGAATCGCTGGCCAAGCAGTCCGAGCTGGAACAAGACGAAGTCGGTGACTTCGACCTGTTCGTCGGCGCCTACCAGGCCAGCATCCTGGCAATCAGCAACTGATGAACCGCACCGCCACCCCGCGCAAGCCGCGCGCCAGCAGCCAGGCCAGGATCGAGGCGATCCTGGCGGCTGCGCGTGAGCTGCTGGCCGAACAAGGGGTGGCGGCACTTTCCATCTACAGCGTGGCTGAGCGGGCACAGATTCCGCCGTCGTCGGTGTATCACTTTTTCGCCAGCGTGCCGGCCTTGCTGGAAGCGCTGACGGCCGATGTGCACCGGGCGTTTCGCGAAGCGCTGGGCGCAGCGATCGACAGCAGCGCGTTCAGCACCTGGCACGAACTGTCACGGCTGATCGAAGAGCGCATGCTTGATATCTACAACGAGGATGCGGCGGCGCGGCAGCTGATTCTGGCGCAGCATGGCCTGAGCGAGGTGGTGCAGGCCGATCGGCAGCACGACATGGAACTGGGCGACTTGATGCACAAGTTGTTCGACCAGCATTTTCACCTGCCGGTGATGCCGCTGGATGTGGATGTGTTTGCGCTGGCCATGGAGCTGAGTGACCGGGTGTATGCGCGGTCGGTGCAGCTGCATGAGGCGATCACACCGCGCATGGCCGAAGAAGGCAAGCGGGTGTTCGAGGCGTATCTGGGGTTATACCTGCCGCCGTTTCTGGCCAAGCGTTCCAGCTGAAGTTATTGGGGCCGCGTTGCGGCCCATTCGCGGCACAAGGCCGCTCCTACAGGAGATCGCATTCCCGTGTAGGAGCGGCCTTGTGTCGCGATAGGGCTGCCAAGCAGCCCCAATATCGAGCAGCATCACAGCTTGGCGATAGACACTTCAGTCGATTTCACAAAGGCAATCACTTCGCTGCCAACCTGCAGCTCCAGCTCCTTTACCGAGCGGGTGGTGATGACCGAAGTGACGATACCCGAAGCAGTCTGCACGTCGATTTCCGACAGTACCGGGCCTTCGAGGATCTCTTTCACGGTGCCTTTGAACTGGTTGCGGACGTTGATGGCTTTGATGGTCATGATGTCATTCCTTCTCTATGGCTTCAGTCTGGTGAGTGAGTCATTCAGTGTGCCCAGCGCAGCTGCGTGGGCAGAGGGGCTACAGGATCCGGCTCGGGCGCAGTGCCCGGGGCCGACAGAACACGGTTGAGCACTTCGCTTTCCAGCGCGGCCAGGCGGTGCGAACCACGCGCGCGGGGCCGTGCCAGGTCGACGGTGAGGTCGAGCCCGACCTCGCCGTCCTCGATCAGGATCACCCGGTCAGCCACGGCTACCGCCTCGCTGACATCGTGAGTGACCAGCAGCACGGTGAAGCCGTGCTGACGCCACAGGCGTTCTATCAGTTGCTGCATCTCGATACGGGTCAATGCATCCAGCGCACCCAGCGGCTCGTCCAGCAGCAGCAGGCGTGGCTGGTGGATCAGCGCCCGCGCCAGGGCCACGCGCTGTTTTTGGCCACCCGACAGGGCTGCCGGCCATTCATTGGCGCGGTCGGCCAGGCCAACCGCCTCCAGCGCTTCCAGCGCACGTGGGCGCCAGTCACCCGACAGGCCCAGGCCAACGTTGTCGATCACCTTCTTCCACGGCAGCAAGCGTGCGTCCTGGAACATCAGGCGGGTTTCTTCGCGGGCCTCTTCCAGCGGCGCAGCGCCGGCCAGCAACTGCCCGGCCGTAGGCTGGTCGAGCCCGGCCAGCAGCCGCAGCAGGGTGCTTTTGCCGCAGCCGCTGCGGCCGACGATGGCAACGAACTGCCCCGCCGGAATGTGCAGGTCGATGCCCTTCAATACTTCGCGCTGGCCAAAGGTCTTGCGCAGGCCGTTAGAGGCCAGCGGGATGCCACGCAACAGGCGTGGCGGCTGTTCCTTGAGCACGGTCATGCGCCCTCCTTCTTGGCCACTTGATAGGCCGGGTGCCAGCGCAGCCACACACGTTCCAGGCCGCGAGCGGCGAGGTCGGCGAGTTTGCCAAGCACGGCATACAGGACGATGGCCAGTACCACCACGTCGGTCTGCAAGAACTCCCGGGCGTTCATCGCCAGGTAACCGATGCCGGCGTTCGCCGAAATGGTCTCGGCCACGATCAGGGTCAGCCACATGAAGCCCAGTGCGAAACGCACGCCCACCAGGATCGATGGCAGTGCACCCGGCAAGATCACCTGGCGGAACAGGCCGAAGCCGGACAAGCCATAGCTGCGCGCCATTTCTACCAGCGCCGGGTCGACATTGCGGATACCGTGGTAAGTGTTCAGGTAAATCGGGAACAGCGTGCCCAGCGCGACCAGGAAGATCTTTGCCGACTCGTCGATACCGAACCACAGGATCACCAGCGGGATCAGCGCCAGATGCGGCACGTTGCGGATCATCTGCACCGAGCTGTCGAGCAGGCGTTCGCCCCAGTTCGACAGGCCAGTGATAAAGCCCAGCACCAGGCCGATGCTGCCGCCGATGGCGAAGCCCAGGCCGGCACGCCAGCCACTGATGGCCAGGTGTGTCCAGATATCGCCGCTGCGCACCAGCTCGACGCCAGCGCTGACGACAGCGCTAGGTGCCGGCAGGATGCGCGTCGACAGCCAGCCAGCGCTGACCGCCAGTTGCCAGACTGCCAGCAGCAGCACCGGCAGTGCCCACGGCGCCAGGCGCTGGGTCAGGGTGGAGGAAGTTGCACGACTCATGGCCCGGCCCTCAGCTCTGTGACACGGACTTGGGCAGGATGTCGTTGGCCACCATCTCGCCGAACGGGCTTACGTAGCCACCGGTTTTGGGTTGCTCCGGGCGCTGTACATCAAGGTGCGGGAAGAGCAGTTCGGCAACCCGATACGACTCTTCCAGGTGTGGATAGCCCGAGAAGATGAAGGTATCGATCCCCAGGTCGGCATATTCCTTCACCCGCGCCGCGACAGTCGGGCCATCGCCTACCAGTGCGGTGCCGGCACCGCCACGTACCAGGCCAACGCCTGCCCACAGGTTGGGGCTGACTTCCAGGTTGTCACGGTTGCCGCCATGCAGGGCAGCCATGCGCTGCTGGCCCACCGAGTCGAAGCGCGCCAGCGAGGCCTGGGCACGGGCGATGGTGTCATCATCCAGGTGCGAAATCAGGCGGTCGGCGGCGGCCCACGCTTCTTCGTTGGTTTCGCGCACGATCACGTGCAGGCGGATACCGAAGCGTACTTCACGGCCTTGAGCAGCGGCTTTTTCGCGCACCTGGGCGATCTTTTCGGCAACGGCTGACGGTGGCTCGCCCCAGGTCAGGTACAACTCGACCTGTTCGGCGGCCAGGTCTTGGGCGGCCTCGGACGAACCGCCGAAATACAGCGGCGGGCGTGGTTGCTGAATCGGCGGGTAAAGCAGCTTGGCGCCCTTCACCTGGATGTGCTTGCCGTCGTAATCGACGTTTTCGCCTTCCAGCACCTTGCGCCAGATACGGGTGAACTCGACCGAGGCTTCGTAGCGCTCCTGGTGGTTCAGGTGCAGGCCATCACCGGCCAGCTCATCCGGGTCGCCACCGGTCACCAGGTTGAACAGCGCACGGCCATTGGACAGGCGGTCCAACGTTGCAGCCTGACGTGCTGCCACGGTCGGCGAAATGATGCCTGGGCGCAGGGCAACCAGGAATTTCAGATGCTGGGTCACAGGAATCAGCGACGCTGCCACCAGCCACGAGTCCTCGCAGGAGCGCCCGGTAGGGATCAGCACCCCACCAAAACCAAGGCGGTCGGCGGCCTGCGCGATCTGCTGCAGGTAACCGTGGTCGACCGCACGCGCGCCGTCGGAAGTGCCCAGGTACTTGCCGTCACCGTGGGTCGGGAGGAACCAGAAAATGTTAAGGCTCATTGGAGTTGTCTCCTCAAGGGTGGCTCAGCCAGGGCGGCGCCCCGGCACGGACGAATCAATCAAGGCGCGCTAGCGACCTTGGCCGGGGGTGTCCAGATCACGTCCTTGATGCTCAGCGGCTTGGGTATGAGCTTGAGCGCCTGGAAGGTGTCGGCGATTTTCTGTTGCGCGGCCACTACCTCGGGGGTCAGCGGTGCAGCACCGTAGCCTTGGCGCTTGACCGAGGTCAGGGTGATGTCTGCGGGCAGGCCGAGCAGCGGTGCGACCTGATCGGTCACTTCCTGCGGGTTGGCCTGGGACCACTCGCCCACCGCGCGCACTTCTTCGACCAAGGCGTTGATCACCGTCGGGTGCTGGGTCGCATAGTTGCGGGTGGCCAGGTAGAACTGGTGGTTGTCGACCAGGCCCTTGCCATCACGCAGGGTGCGCGCCTGCAACTGTTGTTCGGCGGCGGCCTGGTACGGGTCCCAGATCACCCAGGCATCGACGCTGCCACGCTCGAATGCGGCGCGGGCATCGGCCGGGGGCAGGTAGACCGGCTGGATATCGCTGTACGTGAGGCCGGCGTCTTCCAGTGCACGGACCAGCAGGTAGTGCACGTTGGAGCCTTTGTTGAGGGCGACTTTCTTGCCCTTGAGTTCCTTGACCGACTGGATTGGCGACCCCTTGGGCACCAGGATCGCCTCGCTGTGCGGCGCGGGCGGCTCGTAGGCCACGTAGAGCAGATCAGCGCCAGCGGCCTGGGCGAATACGGGTGGGGTCTCGCCGGTAACACCAAAGTCGATGGAGCCGACGTTCAACCCTTCAAGCAGCTGCGGGCCGCCGGGGAATTCGGTCCACTGCACCTGCACGCCTTGCTCGGCCAGGCGCTTCTCCAGCGTGCCCTTGGCCTTGAGCAGCACCAGGGTGCCGTATTTCTGGTAACCGATACGCAGGCTTTCGGCCTGGGCTTGGGTAATGGCGCCGAAGGACACAGCCGCCGCAAACAGGGCGACCAGACCGCGACGCAAGAAGACTGTGCGCATGGCGCTCTCCTGTGCGAATGAGGTTCGGGTTGCACCTGCTTGCCTCGTTGTCGGGCCAGTAAGGTGGTGAAGCGGGTAGTGCCGTTCAAATGCTCCAGCGGGCGCTGATCAGGCGTTCGTTCAGCACACCGGGGGCCACCGGGCGTGGCCGACGGGCCAAGGCAACGTGGAAGGTTTCAAGCGAGTCGTGCAGGCGCTCTTCCAGCGCTTGTACCAACTGCGCGGGCTTGGTGCCTTCTGCGTAAGCCACCTGGCTGTCGTCGGCGAAGATCCCTTGCAGGGTCTCTTGCGCCTTGAGTGCCGACAGCACCGGCTTCAATGCGTAATCCACCGCCAGCATGTGGGCGATGCTGCCGCCAGTGGCGATTGGCAACACGATCTTGTGGGCCAGGGCGCGTTCGGGCAGCAGGTCGAGCAAAGTTTTAAGGGCACCGGCAAACGAAGCCTTGTACACCGGGGTGGAAACGATCAGGCCATCGGCCTGGGCTACCAGCTGCTGGAAGTGCTGCACATGCGGGCTGTCGAAGCGGGCGTGCAGCAGGTCTTCGGCGGGGAAGTCACGTACCTGGAACGTCACCACCTCGACGCCACGGTCCTGTAGCCACTGGCGTGAACGCTCTAGCAGCACGCCGGAGCGTGAACGGAGACTTGGGCTACCACCGATTGAGACAACCAGCATTGCTGCGCTTCCTTGTGTTCTGTTGGAGGTGACATTAACAGCTGCTACATATATCTAGAAATCATATTTTTTCATTTGTTTATTCCATTATTGTCTTTGCTCGCGAAGCGGCCCACACATTCTGCGCAGGCATAAAAAAGGGCCGTCGAAACGGCCCGAAAATCCCTGCTTGGCTAAGAGCAATGCAACGAGGAATCCATTAACGGTTTGGCTGAGGGGTCAGGCGCAGATAGGGTTTGACCGCCCGATATCCTTTGGGGAAGCGCTGCTTGATCTCTTCCTCATCTTTGAGCGAAGGCACGATCACCACCTCATCGCCGTCCTGCCAGTTACCGGGTGTGGCGACTTTGTGGTTGTCGGTCAGCTGCAGCGAGTCGATCACCCGCAGGATCTCATTGAAGTTGCGCCCGGTACTGGCCGGATAAGTGATGGTCAGGCGCACCTTTTTGTTCGGGTCGATGACGAACAGCGAGCGCACAGTCAGGGTGTCACTGGCGTTCGGGTGAATCAGGTCGTACAGGTCGGACACCTTGCGGTCGGCATCGGCAATGATCGGGAAGTTGACCACCGTGTTCTGGGTTTCGTTGATGTCCTCGATCCACTTATGGTGCGAGTCGACCGGGTCTACCGACAGGGCGATGGCCTTGACCCCGCGCTTGGCGAAGTCGTCCTTGAGTTTGGCGGTCAGGCCCAGCTCGGTGGTGCACACCGGGGTGAAGTCGGCCGGATGGGAGAACAACACCCCCCAGCTGTTGCCCAGCCACTCGTGGAAGCGAATTTTGCCTTCGCTGGAATCCTGTTCGAAATCGGGGGCGATATCGCCGAGTTTAAGGCTCATGGGCTGCGGCTCCTTGGCTGGGTTCTGTACCGTATGGGTTCAATGTGCCTGCATTCGGTTAAAAACAAAAAGAATAAATAACGATTTATTTATAACCATAATGCATACAAATTTGCAGGCACAAAAAAGCCTCGCATCACGCGAGGCTTCTTGTTCAGCTACGGCTTACAGGAAGTTGTAAGTGTAGTTGAAGATCAGACGGGTCTGATCCTGGTCAGCCAGCGAACTGGTGCCGGTGCCGCGGTACACACCGTGACGCAGGCTGGCGCCCAGGCCCTTGAAGGTGCCGTCCTGGATCACGTAGTCGATACGGGCATCACGCTCCCACTCGCTGAAGTGGCCGTTGCCGTTGGCATTTTTACCGTCTTCACCTTTCAGGTAGGCAACCGATGCTTTCAGGCCCGGCACGCCCAGGCGAGCGAAGTCGTAGGCGTACTGACCGAAGGTGGTGTTTTCACCGGCCTTGGCGAACTGGTTGATCATGCTGTCAGTGAACAGGTAGAAGCTGGAACCGCCGGCGCCTTCGTTGCGGCCATTACCATCTACCACGCTGCCCTGGTTCAGCCAGACGAAGCCACCGTCGTCATTGACGCGCTGATGGCCGAGCATCAGCGAGTGGCCACCCAGGGTGTAGGTGAACATCGCGGACCAGGTCTTGTTGTCGACCTCGCCAGTGTTCTTGGCATAGCCACCGTTGTTGTTGAAGCGGTAGCCGGCCTCGCCGTTCTTGCCGTCGCTGCTGCTGTCGAAGTAGCGCAGGTCGGTCTTGAACGACTGGTCGTCAGCGATCTTGAACACGTGAGTCGCGCCCAGGAAGTGCTGCTTGTAGAAGTCTTCCAGGTTCGAGTAGTAGTACTGCAGGGTCAGGTCTGGCGTGAGCTTGTAGTCCAGGCCGCCGTAACGGAACTTGTTGCTGTCCTGGGTAGCACCCGCTACCGACAGGCCGGTACGGTTGCTCGAAGCACGGCCCATGGCGTGGGTCAGCTGACCGGCGTTAATGGTCAGGTTGTCGATTTCCTTCGACTGGATGGTGCCACCCTCGAAGGTTTGCGGCAGCAGACGGCCATCGTTGGAGACCAGGATCGGCAGGTTCGGCGCCAGGGCGCTACCGTAGTGAACTTCGGTCTTCGAGAAGCGTGCCTTGGCGTTACCACCCACACGGGCCCACTGGCTTACAGCCGAACCGTCGGTGTCGCTTGGGAAGAAGGAGCTGTTGTCAGGGTGCTTGCCGCGGCCACCATCCAGGTGAATACCCCACAGGGCCTGGACGTCCACACCGAAACCAACGGTGCCTTCAGTGAAACCGGACAGGTAGTCGAGCTTGAAGCCCTGACCCGATTCACGGTTGTCAGCGCCACCGTCACGGTTGTCGTTGTTGAAGTACATGGTGCGCGAGCTAAGCGACAGTTTGCTGTCTTCGACGAAACCGGCAGCGCCTGCTTGTTGGGCGAGAACCCCCAGTGCCACGGCCAGGGCCAGGCTGGACTTGTACATGTTTTGCTCCTCTACGTTCTAATTTTTGTGTATCTCTGGCGGAGGGATCTGCTGCCCCTTCTCACCGTGGATTGGCGATTTAGTCCCAAAGCGTGACCACTAAGTCAATCGTTTCTAAACGTTTCGCGACTTTGGTCTAAGACGCCAGCTGCGCTACAGGATAATGACAATCCTATAAATCCAAAATGACCGTTTTATGAATTGGTAAGATTTTTACGGAATATGGTTGGAACCTTTACTGCCAAACGTTGTAGCAGCCTCGCCATTGATAACCATAAGTTATTTGCAAACGTTTGCTCATAACCTAATACCGTATCGTTCTATAGGGACGACAAAGCCTAGCAGCCCGCTCTGATTTCGCCACTGGGCAGGTTGCCCCACAGAAGCGGCGGCCTTTTACGGTCTTTGTGGGAGCGGCCTTGTGTCGCGATGGGGCGCGAAGCGGCCCCAGGACTTCAGCTTCGCCGCGTAAAATGCCGGGGCCGCATTGCGGCCCATCGCGACACAAGGCCGCTCCCACAAAGACCGCACTCCCCTTGGGCTTAAAGCATTTGGCTCCTAAGCTAATGCAAAAAAGTTATTTATTTAGAAATTCTTAGATCATTTAGTCTTCTCGCCATCCAACACCCTGATTGCCTGACGAGAGGTCCACCATGATCCCGCACGCTCCGCTGCGCCTGTTCGCTGCCCTGACCCTCGCCAGCACCAGCTGGTTTGCTCAGGCCGCCGACCTGACCGTGGCCTATCAGACCACCGTCGACCCGGCCAAAGTGGCCCAGGTCGATGGCGACTACGAAAAAGCCAGCAAGGCCAGCATCGACTGGCGCAAATTCGATAACGGCGCAGACGTGATCACTGCGGTGGCCAGCGGCGACGTGCAGATCGGCTACCTGGGCTCCAGCCCGCTGGCCGCTGCCGCCACCCGCAAACTGCCGGTCGAAACCTTCCTCATCGCCACCCAGATTGGTGCCGGTGAAGCGTTGGTCGCCCGCGACAGCATCAAGACGCCACAAGACCTGATCGGCAAGAAGGTCGCCGTGCCGTTCGTTTCCACCGGCCACTACAGCCTGCTGGCCGCCCTGAAAAGCTGGAACATCGACCCCTCCAAGGTCCAGATCCTCAACCTGGCGCCGCCGGCCATCATTGCCGCCTGGAAACGTGGTGACATCGACGCCACCTACGTCTGGGACCCAGCCTTGGGCGTGGCCAAGGAAAATGGCAAGGTGCTGATCAACTCTGGCGAACTGGCCCAGAAAGGCGCACCTACTTTCGATGCCTGGATTGTGCGCAAAGACTTCGCCGAGAAGCACCCCGAGGTGGTCAAAGCGTTTGCCAAAGTCACCCTCGATGCCTACGCCGACTACCGCAAGGACCCGAAAGCCTGGCTGGCCGACAAGGGCAACGTAGACAAGCTGGTGAAGCTGTCCGGCGCCAAGGCCAGCGACATCCCGGTGCTGCTGGAGGGCAACGTCTACCCACTGGCCGCAGACCAGGCCAACGCCCTGGGCGCGCCGACCACCCAGGCACTGACCGACACGGCCAACTTCCTCAAGCAGCAAGGCAAGGTCGACGCCGTACTGCCGGACTACTCGCCGTACGTCAGCGCCAAGTTCCTTCCAAACTGATCCGGAGCCCGTCATGGCCTTGCTCGAGCTGGAGCGCATCAGCGCACAGTACCCTGGCGCCAGCACCCCGGTGCTGGCCGACATCAACCTGAGCCTGGGGCCACGCCAGCTGCTGGTGGCCCTGGGGCCTTCCGGCAGCGGCAAGACCTCACTGCTCAACCTGATCGCCGGCTTTGTCGCCCCCAGCGGCGGGCGCATCACCCTCGACGGCGTACCGGTGCAAGGCCCTGGTGCCGAGCGCGGCGTGGTGTTCCAGGATGATGCCCTGCTGCCATGGCAGAGCGTGCTGGGCAATGTCGCCTTCGGCCTCGAACTGGCCGGCGTGCCCCGCGCCCAGCGTGAGGCCAAGGCCCGGGAAATGCTCGCCCTCGTCGACCTTGATGGCTTCGGTGAGCGGCGCATCTGGCAATTGTCCGGTGGGCAGAAGCAGCGCGTTGGCCTGGCCCGCGCGCTGGCGGCCGACCCACGGGTATTGCTGATGGATGAACCGTTCGGCGCCCTCGACGCGTTCACCCGCGAGCAGATGCAGGAACTGCTGCTTCAGGTGTGGCAGCGCACCGCCAAGCCGGTGTTCCTGATTACCCACGACATCGAAGAAGCGGTGTTCCTCGCCAGCGAGCTGGTACTGCTGGCGCCCAACCCGGGGCGCGTGGTGGAACGCCTGCAACTGGACTTCGGCCAGCGCTATGCCGCTGGCGAATCGGCCCGGGCCATCAAGTCCGACCCCGCCTTTATCGAAACCCGCGAGCATGTACTGGCGCGGGTGTTCTCCCAACGCCAAAGCCTGCAGGAGCGCGCATGAGCAGCCTGGACCTGCCGGTCGCCGGCAAACACACCGCACAAACCCGGCCCGCCGCCAAGCTGCGCCGACCACTGTCCACTCGCTGGATCAGCACCCTGACCTTGGCCAGCCTGCTGCTGGTCTGGTGGCTGGTGACGGCCGCCGGCTGGATCGAGCCCCTGTTCCTGCCCTCGCCCGGCGACATCCTGGCCAGGGCGTGGACCCTGCTGACCCAGGGCTACATGGACGCCAGCCTGTGGCAGCACCTGGGCGCAAGCCTGGGCCGTATCGGCCTGGCGCTGGTGGCCGCGACCCTTACCGCGATCCCGGTCGGCATCGCCATCGGCTACAACCGCGTGGCCCGTGGCATCCTCGACCCGCTGATCGAGTTCTACCGGCCCATCCCGCCGCTGGCCTACCTGCCGTTGATCGTCATCTGGTGCGGTATCGGCGAGCTGTCGAAGGTGCTGCTGATCTACCTGGCGATCTTCGCCCCGATCGCCATTGCCACCGCCACCGGTGTGCGCACGGTCGACCCGGCCAAGCTGCGGGCGGCGCAGTCGCTGGGCGCGACCAAGGCCCAACTGATCCGCCATGTGATCCTGCCCAGTGCGCTGCCCGACATCCTCACCGGCATCCGCATCGGCCTGGGGGTCGGCTGGTCGACACTGGTAGCCGCCGAGCTGATTGCCGCCACCAGCGGCCTGGGCTTCATGGTCCAGTCGGCGGCGCAATTCCTGGTCACCGATGTGGTGGTACTGGGCATTTTGCTGATCGCCCTGATCGCCTTCGCCCTGGAAATGAGCCTGCGGGCCCTGCAACGCAAACTGGTGCCCTGGCACGGGCAGAGCCACTGATTGCCGACTGACCACGCCGGCAACCCGGCGCCTAGAACGAGAAAAAACATGAGCCTGACCGTTACCCCTCTCAGCCCGGCCCTCGGTGCCCAGATCAGCGGCGTGGACATCAGCCGCGATATCACTGCAGAAGAGCGCGACGCCATCGAGCAGGCGCTGCTCAAGCATCAGGTGCTGTTCTTCCGCGACCAGCCGATCAACCCGGAGCAGCAGGCGCGCTTTGCCGCCCGCTTCGGCGACCTGCACATTCACCCGATCTACCCCAACGTACCGGAAACCCCGCAGGTGCTTGTGCTCGACACGGCAGTCACCGATGTACGCGACAACGCCGTGTGGCACACCGACGTGACCTTTTTGCCGACCCCGGCACTGGGCGCGGTGCTCAGCGCCAAGCAGCTGCCCGCTTACGGTGGCGATACCCTGTGGGCCAGCGGCATTGCGGCCTTCGAAGCCTTGTCGGCGCCGCTGCGTGAAATGCTTGATGGGCTGACCGCCACCCACGACTTCACCAAGTCGTTTCCGCTGGAGCGCTTTGGCACCACGCCGGAAGACCTGGCGCGCTGGGAGGCCACACGGCGTAACAACCCCCCGCTGTCGCACCCGGTGGTGCGCACACATCCGGTGAGCGGGCGCCAGGCGTTGTTCGTCAATGAAGGGTTCACTACACGCATCAATGAACTGAGCGAACTGGAGAGCGATGCGCTGCTGAGGCTGCTGTTCGCCCATGCGACGCGACCGGAGTTCAGCATTCGCTGGCGTTGGCAGGAAAATGATGTAGCGTTCTGGGACAACCGCGTGACCCAGCATTTTGCGGTGGATGATTACCGGCCGAACCGGCGGGTGATGCACCGGGCGACCATCCTGGGGGATGCACCTTTCTGACAGATTTTCGGAGGCCTTTGGCCTCCATTCGCAGCACAAGGCTGCTCCTGCAAGGGATCGCGTACCCTTGTAGGAGCAGCCTTGTGCTGCGAATGGGCCGCAAAGCGGCCCCGGCGATCTAACGGACCAGATGCAGGTACTGCATGTGCCGCTCGTACTGGTCGAGGATGTCGTTGATGATCTGCTCTTTGCTGTAGCCCACCAGGTCATAATTCTGGCTGCCTTCGCTCAAGTGCACCTCCGCACGGTAATAGCGGCGGTTCTTCAACTCCTGCGCACCCAACCCACCCAGGGCGAACGATGGCGTGAAATAGCCACGCATCTGCACCTGGTAAATGAACGGCTGCTCCTCGCCATGGCCAATTTTCAGGCTGACGTTGTCATGGCTCGGGTCATCCTGGGTGATCAGCACCAGGCCCTTCTGCTCGAACACTTCACGCACATCGGCAATCGCCGGGCGCACCACGTCGTCCATGAAGCGGTACACCTCATCACGCGACGGGAAATGCACCGCCTGGCTCAGGCGCTGGCGCCAGCCGCCACGGCCGCGACGTGACTGGGCGAACGGGGCCAGCGAGTGCATCTGCGCGATCTGCCGTTGCGACTCCAGGTAGAACGCCTTGTGCAGCCCCCACATCATGCACAGCAGGATCAGCGAGAACGGCAACGAGGTCAGTACCACCGCCGACTTCAGCGAATCGATGCTGCCCGCGAACAGCAGTGCGCTGGTAATCAGTGCAGTCATGGCGCCCCAGAAGATACGCAGCCAGTTCGGGCCGTCCTCATCTGCATCGCCACCCTTGGCCGACAAGGTCGACAGCACCACGGTGCCTGAGTCGGCCGACGTCACGAAGAACACGAAGCTGATGAACACCGTGGTGGCGATCACCGCCTTGCTCCACGGGTAGGTTTCCAGCAGCAGGTAAAGGCTCATCGACGGGTTATCCAGTGCCGACTGGCCCAGCGCGGTCATGCCGTGATTGATGACCTGGTCCAGAGCGCTGTTACCGAAGATCGACATCCACGCCAGGGTAAAGCCCAGCGGAATCAGCAGCACGCCGAAGACAAACTCGCGAATGGTGCGGCCGCGGGAAATGCGCGCGATGAACAGGCCCACGAACGGTGCCCAGGCAATCCACCAGGCCCAGTAGAACACCGTCCAGCCGCCCAGCCAGTCGCGGTTTTCACCGTAGGCATACACGTCGAAGCTTTTGCGTGGCAACGCGCCCAGGTAATCGCCAAGGTTCTGGATCAGCGTGTTGAACAGGTGCTGTGTAGGCCCGGCAAACAATACGAACAACAGCAGCGCGCAGGCGAGGAACAGGTTGATGTCGCTCATCACCCGCACCCCCTTCTCTACCCCGGCGACGGCCACGGCCACCGCCGCGCCCATCATCAGGGTGATGAGGATCACCTGCACCCACTGGCTGTGGCTGATGCCGAACAGGTAGTCCAGACCGGCGTTCAAATGCAGCACGCCAAAGCCCATGTCGGCACCCAGGCCGAACACCGTGGCGATGATGCCGAAGCCATCCACTGCGTAGCCAATCGGCCCGTTGATGCGCTTGCCAATCAGCGGGTACAGCGCCGAACGTAATGCCAGCGGCAGGTTGTGGCGGTAGGCGAAGTAGGCCAGCGCCATGCCGACGAAGGCGAATACGCCCCAGCCATGCAGGCCCCAGTGCAGGAACAGGATCTGCATCGCCTGGCGCCCGGCCTCGGCCGTGCCCGCTTCGCCCTGGGGCGGCTGCAACATGTGCGTCAGCGGCTCGGAGACACAGAAGAAGAACAGGGTAATGCTGATACCGGCGGCGAACAGCATGCCGGCCCATGAGAGGTAACTGAACTCGGGTTCGTCGTGGTCGGCACCGAGCTTGATCTTGCCATAGCCGGACAAGGCGGTGACCACCACGAAGACCAGGTACAGCGTCATGGCCAACATGTAATACCAGCCGACCGTATTGGCCGCCCAGTTCTGCGCCGCCAGCAGCCAGTCGCCTGCGGCTTGCGGGTTGGAGATGACCACCAGGCCAAAGATGAGGATAAAACTTGCCGCAAAGTAGAACACCGGGGGGTTCATGCGGATCTTGCCATTGGCAGCGGAAGTGTTCGGTGCACTCATCGGGCGTGCACCTCGTCGAATGACGTGAGGTTCGAAATGAACGGGTTCAGCAAAGGAATCCTCCTGTTGAACACCGGCAGCGGACCAGCGTTTTTCATTGAACAAGCGTTCAAGTTAAACATGGATCGGTTTTCAATGCGAATTGGGGCGCTGATTGGTGTTGTCCTGTACCGGCCCTTTCGCGGGTAAACCCGCGAAAGGGCCGGTACAGGCTAAGCAAATGCTAGATCAATTCTTGTCCTGGCAATCCAGCTGCAGGTTGGCCTGGGTGATGTTGCTTTCAGCAGGCACACTGCGGGTCAGCCACACGTTACCGCCAATGGTCGAACCCTTGCCGATGGTAATACGCCCCAGCACCGTGGCCCCGGCGTAGATCACCACATCGTCCTCGACAATCGGATGGCGCGGCAGGCCTTTGTGCAGGGTGCCGGACTCATCGCTGGGGAAGCGTTTGGCGCCCAGGGTCACCGCCTGGTAGATACGCACGCGCTCGCCGATGATCGCGGTTTCACCAATGACCACCCCGGTACCGTGGTCGATGAAGAAGCTCGGGCCGATCTGTGCGCCCGGGTGAATATCGATACCGGTGGCCGAATGCGCCAGCTCCGAACTGATCCGTGCCAGCAGTGGCAGGCCGGCCCGGTACAGGTGGTGCGCCAGGCGGTGGTGGATGATCGCCAGGATACCCGGGTAGCACAGCAGCACTTCATCGACGCTGCGCGCGGCGGGGTCGCCGTGGTAGGCGGCCAGCACGTCGGTGTCGAGCAGCACCCGCAACTCCGGCAGCGCGGCGGCAAAGCCCTGGATGAGGCTCAATGCCTGGGCATCGACGCTGGCCAGCTCAGCCTTGCTTTGCCGGGCGGCATAGCGCAACTCCAGGCGCGCCTGGGTCAGCAATGCAGTCAGCGCGGCATCCAGGGTATGGCCAACGTAGAAGTCTTCGCTCTCTTCGCGCAGGTCCACAGGCCCAAGGCGCATGGGGAACAACGCGCCGCACAGTTGCTCCAGGATCTGCCGCATTGCTTCGCGCGACGGCAACTCACGCCCACCCTGTTCGCCAATGCTACGGCCATTGCGGGTGCGCCATTGCTCACGGGCGCCACGCAGGCCAGTGACAATGCTGTGCAACTGCCAGTGCGCGGATGAAGGTTGTTCGCTCACGGTTTTCTCCTGCCTGAGTCGGCCAAACTATTTTTATCGGCAGGCCAGGCCCTTTCGCGGGTTTACCCGCGAAGAGGCCCACCCTGCTTACATACAGCCCACTCTACGGCAAATCCGTCCCTTGGAAAAAACAACGCTTTATTCCATCCTGCGCTAAGTCAGGCATAAGCCGCGATGACGTAGCGAGCATCCTCGCCTACCCTCAAAGCAGCCAGCACCTGGCACAAACCAAAAAGGGAATAACAAAATAATTTTTTAGTATTTCCTGGCCTAAAAAGCCAACCCTATAGTCGCCACCTCACTACTTACACAACAAGCGCGGGGCTCTGACATGTCGAAATTCGCCAAACCGCTACTCAACGCCAGCCTGGCCATCCTGCTGGGTGCCGGCCTGCTCAGCCAGGCGTTCGCCGGCGAGCAGTTGAAGACCATCCAGGAAAAAGGCGTGATCAACGTCGGCCTCGAGGGCACCTACCCACCGTTCAGCTTCCAGGACGAGAACGGCAAGCTGGCGGGCTTCGAAGTGGAGCTTTCGGAACTCCTGGCCAAGGAGCTGGGGGTCAAGGCCAAGATCCAGCCGACCAAGTGGGATGGCATCCTTGCCGCGCTGGAATCCAAGCGCCTGGACGTGGTGGTCAATCAGGTGACCATCTCCGAGGAGCGCAAGAAGAAATACGATTTCTCTGAGCCCTATACCGTTTCGGGCATCCAGGCCCTGATCCTGAAGAAGAAAGCCGCGGACCTGAACATCAAGACCGCGCAAGACCTGGCCGGCAAAAAAGTCGGCGTGGGCCTGGGCACCAACTACGAACAGTGGGTCAAGCAAGACGTCCCGAAAGCCGAAGTGCGCACCTATGAAGACGACCCGAGCAAGTTCGCCGACCTGCGCAACGGCCGTATCGATGCCATCCTGATCGACCGCCTGGCCGCGCTGGAATACGCGCAAAAAGCCAAAGACACCGAACTGGCCGGCGATGCCTTCTCGCGCCTGGAAAGCGGCGTGGCGCTGCGTAAGGGCGAGCCTGAACTGCTGGCGGCCATCAACAAGGCCATCGACAAGCTAAAGGCTGACGGCAGACTGGCCAAGCTGTCCGAAAAATACTTCGGTGCCGATGTCACCAAATGATTGCTGAAAGCCTGCAACTCGTTGTCGACTCCGCGCCCTTCCTGCTGAAGGGCGCGGGTTATACAGTGCTGCTCAGTGTCGGCGGCATGTTCTTCGGCCTGCTGCTGGGCTTTGCCCTGGCGCTGATGCGGCTGTCGAAGCTCTTGCCGCTGAACTGGCTGGCGCGGATCTACGTGTCGTTCTTCCGCGGCACGCCGCTGCTGGTGCAGTTGTTCGTGATCTATTTCGGCATGCCGCAGATCGGCATCGAACTCGATCCCATCCCGGCTTCGCTGATCGGCCTGTCGCTGAACATGGCGGCCTACATTTGCGAGATCCTGCGCGCTGCAATCTCCTCGATCGACCGTGGCCAGTGGGAAGCCGCAGCCAGTATCGGCATGACCCGCGTCCAGGCCATGCGCCGGGCGATCCTGCCACAAGCCTTGCGTACCGCCCTGCCCCCGCTGGGCAACAGCTTCATTTCACTGGTCAAGGACACTGCGCTGGCCGCGACCATCCAGGTGCCAGAGCTGTTCCGCCAGGCGCAGCTGATTACCGCACGCACCTTCGAAGTGTTCACCATGTACGTGGCGGTCGCGGTCATCTACTGGGTGCTGTGCAGCATCCTCGCGCACTTCCAGAACCGCATGGAAGCGCGGGTCAACCAGCATGACCAGGAGCAATGAGCATGATTGAAGTCAAAGGCCTGACCAAGCAGTTCAAGGGCCAGACCGTGCTCAACGGCATCGACCTGACCGTGCAGCCCGGCGAAGTGGTGGCCATCATCGGCCCCAGCGGCTCGGGCAAGACCACCTTCCTGCGCTGCCTGAACCTGCTGGAAACCCCCGACGCCGGGCAGATCAAGATAGGCGCCATCAGCATCGATGCCAACCGCCCGCTGGGTGGCCAGCAAAGTGCGATACGCCGCCTGCGCCAGCAGGCCGGGTTCGTATTCCAGAACTTCAACCTGTTCCCCCACCGTACCGCCCTGGAGAACGTGATCGAGGGGCCGGTGATCGTCAAGAAGACGCCCCGCGAGCAAGCCATCGAACTGGGCCGGCGCCTGCTGGCCAAGGTCGGTCTGGCAGGCAAGGAAGACGCCTACCCACGGCGCCTGTCGGGCGGACAGCAGCAGCGGGTGGCCATCGCCCGCGCCCTGGCCATGGAGCCGGAGGTGATCCTGTTCGACGAACCCACCTCGGCACTGGACCCGGAGCTGGTGGGTGAAGTGCTGGCGACCATCCGCGGCCTGGCCGAGGAGAAACGCACCATGATCATTGTCACCCACGAGATGAGCTTTGCCCGGGACGTAGCGAACCGGGTGATCTTCTTCGACAAGGGCGTGATCGTGGAACAGGGCGAGGCCAAGGCACTGTTTGCGGCGCCGAAGGAAGAGCGTACCCGCCAGTTCCTGCGCAAGTTCCTCGGCACTGCCGCCTCCGAGTAAACCTGTTCCGGCCTCTTCGCGGGCACGCCCGCTCCCACAGGTGTCGCACCGGTTTCAATACCTGTGCAGTACCTGTGGGAGCGGGCGTGCCCGCGAAAGGGCCGGCACATCTGTAACAAATCCCTCCTTCTATACATATTCCAAAGAGTTAGTTCATAAACTTTTTATAAAGCATTAGGGTATATAAACCGGACCACCGGACCAGCACACATTTGTCGCGACCAGCTGTAGCGACACAACTTTTTTGTGAGGTCAGGAATGGTCAGGATCACAATCACCCCAGTGCGTATCGCCAGGGCATTGAGTGCAGCCAAGGAGCGGTACTGATGTCCAGCCAGCCAAATACCCAATTCCATAGCGATCTCGACAGCTCGCCCCTGCTGCTGCCGGCCAAGGTACTGCGCACCGACGCCGAAGCCCTGCAAGCGGCCCGTGAACTGGCCGAGGTTGCCCGCGAGCAAGCCGCCCGCCGCGACCAGCAACGCAAACTGCCGTGGGCGGAGATCGAGCTGTTCACCCGCAGCGGCCTGGGCAGCATCAGCGTACCCAAGGCCCACGGCGGCCCCGACGTGACGTTCGAAACCGTGGCCGAAGTGTTCCGCCTGATCAGTGCCGCCGACCCGGCCCTGGGGCAGATCCCGCAGAACCAGTTCGGCATGCTGCAACTGATTCGCCTGACAGCCACCGAGGCGCAACAGGCGCTGATCTTCCGCAGCGTGCTCGACGGCTGGCGCATCGGCAATGCCGGCCCCGAACGCGGCACCAAGGACACCCTCACCCTCAAGGCCCGGATCACCCGCGCCGGCGACAGCTATCGCATCAGCGGCGAGAAGTTCTATTCCACCGGTGCCCTGTTCGCCCACTGGGTGGCGGTAAAAGCCCTCGACGAGGAAGGTCGTCAGCGCCTGGCGTTCGTGCGCCGTGGCAGCCCGGGGCTGCGCATCGTCGATGACTGGTCCGGGTTCGGCCAGCGCACCACCGCCAGCGGCACTGTATTGCTGGACGAGGTGCCGGTAGACGCGGAGCTGGTGATCGACAACTGGCGCCAGCGTGACATCCCCAACATCCAGGGCGCAGCCTCGCAGCTGATCCAGGCGGCGATCGACGCCGGTATTGCCGAAGCGGCAATCGACGATGCGATCACGTTCGTGCGGGAAAAGTCCCGCCCGTGGATCGAAGCCAACGTGGACCGCGCCAGTGACGACCCTTATGTGATTGCCGACATCGGCCGCCTGAAGCTCGAACTGCACGCTGCCGAAGCGCTGCTACGCAGAGCCGCGCGGGTACTCGACGAGGTCAATGCTGCGCCCATCGACGCAGCCAGCGCGGCACGCGCCTCGATTGCGGTGGCCGAGGCCAAGGTGCTGACCACCGAAATTGCCCTGCAGGCCAGCGAGAAGCTGTTCGAACTGGCCGGCAGCCGCGCCACCCTTGCCGAGTTCAACCTCGACCGCCACTGGCGCAATGCCCGGGTGCACACCCTGCACGACCCGGTGCGCTGGAAGTACCACGCGGTGGGCGCGTACCACCTCAACGGCACCCTGCCTGCGCGGCATTCCTGGATCTGATTTTTAGGCCCTTGGGGCTGCCCTGCAGCCCTTTCGCGGCACAAGGCCGCTCCTACAAAGCCGTGTGCGACCCCTTGTAGGAGCGGCCTTGTGCCGCGAAAGGGTGGCGACGCGGCCCCAATGGCCCCGGAGAAACAACATGACTACAAAAATCATCACCAGCGACACCGAAGCCCTGAATGTCGCCGAAGACATCGCCCAGCAACTGCGCCGCGACAGCGCCCTGCGCGATCGCGAGCGCCGCCTGCCGCATACCGAGCTGGAGCTGTTCACCCGCTCCGGCCTGTGGGCCATCAGCGTGCCCAAGGCCTTTGGCGGCGCCGGCGTGTCCCACGTCACCCTGGCCAAGGTCATCGCCCGTATCGCCCAGGCCGACGGCTCGCTCGGGCAAATCCCGCAAAACCATTTCTACGGCCTGGAGGTGCTGCGGGTAAACGGCACCCCCGAGCAGCAACAGCGCCTGTACGCCGAAGTACTCGCCGGCCGGCGCTTCGGCAATGCGCTGGCCGAGCTGGGCACCAAAACCGCCAACGATCGCACCACCCGCCTGAGCCGTGACGGCGACGGCTTTCGCATCAACGGCCGCAAGTTCTATTCCACCGGCGCCATCTACGCCCAGCGCATTCCCACCTCGGTCGTCGATGAACAAGGCGTGCAGCAGCTGGCCTTCGTCCCGGCCGATAGCCAGGGCTTGCAGGTGATCGACGACTGGAGCGGCTTCGGTCAGCGCACCACTGGCAGCGGTTCGGTGGTGTTTGACAACGTGTACGTCAGCGCCGCCGATGTGGTGCCGTTCCAGAGCGCGTTCGAGCGCCCCACGCCGGTCGGGCCGCTGGCGCAAATTCTTCATGCTGCCATCGACACTGGCATCGCCCGCGCCGCTTATGAAGATGCCCTGCACTTCGTGCGCACCCGCAGCCGCCCGTGGGTCGACTCGGGCCTGGACAAGGCTACGGATGACCCGCTGACGCTGAAGAGTTTCGGCCACCTGGCGATCCGTCTGCATGCCGCCGAAGCCCTGCTGGAGCGCGCCGGCGAATACCTCGACCGCGCCCGCGACGACAGCACGGCCGACAACGTGGCCGCCGCCTCCATTGCCGTGGCCGAAGCACGTGCCATCAGCACCGAGATTTCGCTCGCTGCCGGTACTGCCCTGTTCGAACTGGGCGGCAGCCAGGCAACGCTGGCCGAGCACAACCTCGACCGCCACTGGCGCAACGCCCGCGTGCACACCCTGCACGACCCGGTGCGCTGGAAGTATCACGCCATCGGCAACTACTACCTCAACGATACCAACCCGCCACGCCGGGGGACCATCTGATGGCCAGGCAGATTCTGCTCAATGCCTTCAACATGAACTGCATCGGGCACATCAACCACGGCCTGTGGACCCACCCACGGGATACCTCGACCCAGTACAAGTCCCTGGAATACTGGACCGATCTGGCCCGCCTGCTGGAGCGCGGCCTGTTCGACGGGCTATTCATTGCCGACATCGTCGGCACCTACGACATCTACGGCCAGTCGCTGGACGTCACCCTCAAGGAGTCGATCCAGCTGCCGGTCAACGACCCGCTGCTGCTGGTTTCGGCCATGGCTGCCGTCACCCGCCACCTGGGGTTCGGCCTTACCGCCAACCTCACCTACGAAGCGCCATACCTGTTCGCCCGGCGGCTTTCCACCCTCGACCACCTGAGCAATGGCCGGGTGGGCTGGAACATCGTCACCGGCTACCTCGACAGCGCCGCCCGGGCCATGGGCCTTGAGCAGCAACCCGAGCATGACCGTCGCTACGACCAGGCCGACGAATACCTGCAAGTGCTTTACAAGCTGCTGGAAGGCAGCTGGGCCGATGACGCGGTGGTCGCAGATCGCGAGCAGCGTATCTATGCCCAGCCCGACAAGGTGCGCAAGGTCAGCCACCACGGCGAGTTCTACAACGTCGAGGGCTATCACCTGAGCGAACCCTCGCCGCAACGCACCCCGGTACTGTTCCAGGCCGGCAGCTCGCAGCGTGGCCTGGCGTTCGCCGGCAACCATGCCGAATGCGTGTTCATCAGTGGCCAGGACAAGGCCGCCACCCGCGCCCAGGTCGACAAGGTGCGCGCTGCCGCCCAGGCCGCCGGGCGCGACCCGCAAGCGATCAAAGTGTTCATGGGCATCACGGTGATCGTCGCCCCTACCGAGCAAGCGGCCCAGGCCAAGCATGCCGAATACCTGCGCCATGCAAGCCCCGAGGCCGGCGTCGCGCACTTCGCCGCCTCCACCGGCATCGACTTGCGGCCTACGGGCTGGACGAGCCGATTGGCTTCAGCCAGGGCAATGCCATCCAGTCCGCCACGCGCCAGTTGCAGAACAGCGCCTGGACCCGCCGTCGCCTGCTTGAACAGCACGCCCTGGGTGGCCGCTACGTAACCCTGGTCGGCTCACCGGAACAGGTGGCCGAACAGTTGATCGCCTGGATCGACGAAACCGGGCTGGACGGTTTCAACCTGACCCGCACCGTCACCCCGGAAAGTTTCGAGGACTTCATCGACCTGGTCATCCCGCAGTTGCAACAGCGTGGCCGCTACAAGACCGCCTATGCCGAAGGCACCCTGCGCGAAAAGCTGTTCCAGGCCGACCACCCGCACCTGCCCGCCGACCACCCGGGCTCGACCTACCGCTTTACCCCAACCCCTGCCCCGACTGGAGCCCTGCACCATGCTTGAGAAACTGTTCCGGCCCGTCGCGGCCATTGCCCTCACCCTGGGCCTGTCCGCCAGTGCCCTGGCTGCCGAACCGCTGAAGATCGGCACCACCTCGGCTTTTGCCATTCCGCTGGAAGCCGCCGTGGAAGAAGCGCACAAGCAAGGCCTGGAAGTGAAGCTGATCGAATTCAGCGACTGGATCGCGCCCAACGTCAGCCTCAACAGCGGCGACATCGACGTGAACTACTTCCAGCACATCCCGTTCCTGGAGAACGCCAAGGCTGCTGCGGGCTTCAACCTGGTGCCTTACGCCTCGGGCATCATCAACAACGTTGGCCTGTACTCGAAAAAGTACAAGAGCTTTGCCGAGCTGCCTGAGGGCGCCAGCGTGGCGATCGCCAACGACCCGATCAACAGCGGCCGTGGCCTGCAACTGCTGGCCAAGGCCGGGCTGATCACCCTGAAGCCAGGTGTTGGTTACAAGGCCACCGAGGACGACATCGTCGCCAACCCGAAAAAGCTGAAAATCCTTCAGGTCGAGGCGGTTCAGCTGGTCCGCGCCTACGACGACGCCGACCTGGTGCAGGGCTACCCGGCCTACATCCGCCTGGCCAACACCTTCGATGCCACCTCAGCATTGCTGTTCGACGGCCTGGAAAACAAGGAATACGTGATCCAGTTCGTCATCCGCCCGCAAAGCAAGGACGACCCACGGCTGGCCAGGTTCGTCGACATCTACCAGCACTCTCCGGTGGTGCGCGCAGCATTGGACAAAGCCCACGGCAAGCTCTACCAAGCCGGTTGGGAAGGCTGACATGAGCCAGGCCCACGCGCTCAGGGCGCCTGCACCACAACCATCGCCGCCACCGGTCAAGGAACAGGCCCTGCGCCCGGAGGTCAATGAAGCCCATGTACGCTTTATCGGCCTGGGCAAGACCTACCCTGGCCAGCCGCAACCGGCCTTGCAAGGCATCGACCTGAACATCCGCCATGGCGAGATCTTCGGCATCATCGGCCGCAGCGGTGCCGGCAAGTCTTCACTGCTGCGTACCATCAACCGCCTGGAGCAACCCAGCCAGGGCCGGGTGCTGATCGACCAGGTGGACATCGCGCCTTTCGATGAGGACCACCTGGTGGCGCTGCGCAGGCGCATCGGCATGATCTTCCAGCACTTCAACCTGATGTCGGCCAAGACCGTATGGCAAAACGTCGAACTGCCGTTGAAAGTGGCCGGCGTGGCCAAGGCCGAGCGCCAGCGCAAGGTGCGCGCTTTGCTTGAGCTGGTCGGTTTGCAGGAAAAGCACCACGTGTACCCGGCGCAGCTGTCTGGCGGGCAGAAACAGCGCGTCGGCATTGCCCGGGCGCTGGTACACGACCCCGAGATTTTGCTGTGCGACGAAGCTACCTCGGCGCTGGACCCGGAAACCACCGCTTCGATCCTTGAGTTGCTGCGCGACATCAACCAGCGGCTGGGCCTGACCATCGTGCTGATCACCCACGAAATGGCGGTAATCCGCGATATCTGCCACCGGGTGGTCGTGCTGGAGCGCGGCGAAGTGGTCGAGCAGGGCGAAGTCTGGCGGGTGTTCGGTGCCCCACGCCACGAGGTCACCCGCACCCTGCTAGCGCCGTTGCAGGCCAGGTTGCCTGCCGCACTGCAAGCCAGCTTGCGGGCCAGCCCGGTAAGCCGCGACAGCGCTGTAGTGCTGAAACTGACCCTGCTCGGTGAGCCCGAGCTGTCTGCTTTGTTCAACGATCTGGGCGGCCGCGTACGCCTGCTGCAGGGCGGCGTGGAAACCATCGGCGAGCATGCCTTGGGGCAACTGATCCTGTCGGTGCAACATTCGCCGCACGACACCCATCAACTGCTGGAACGTGCCCGCCGCTGGGCCGAGGACGTGGAGGTACTGGGCCATGTGGTTTGATCGCCTGCTGGACGGCTTGCTCGACACCTTGCTGATGGTCGGCGTGTCGTCGCTGATCGCCCTGCTGGTGGGGGTGCCCATGGCGGTGCTGCTGGTCACCAGCGACAAGGGCGGAATCTTCGAGGCACCGTTGCTGAACCGGGTGCTGGGCGCCTTCGTCAACCTGTTCCGCTCGATCCCGTTCCTGATCCTGATGGTCGCGCTGATCCCCTTCACCCGCCTGGTGGTAGGCACCACCTACGGGGTGTGGGCGGCGGTGGTGCCGCTGACCATTGCCGCCACGCCGTTTTTTGCGCGCATTGCCGAGGTCAGCCTGCGCGAAGTCGACCATGGTTTGGTGGAAGCTGCACAGGCCATGGGCTGTCGGCGTTGGCACATCGTCTGGCACGTGCTGTTGCCCGAGGCGCTGCCGGGCATCGTCGGGGGGTTCACCATTACCCTGGTGACCCTGATCAACTCCTCGGCCATGGCCGGTGCGATCGGTGCCGGGGGCTTGGGCGACATTGCCTACCGGTATGGCTACCAGCGCTTTGACAGCCAGATCATGCTGACCGTGATTGCCATGCTGGTGGCGTTGGTGGCGTTGATCCAGCTGGGTGGGGACCGCCTGGCGAAGGGCCTGAACAAGCGATAGACGAGGGCCGCAAAGCGGGCCCTGGGTCTCAATCCCAGCGAAGATCCGCAGCCGGCACCGGCCGCCCGAACCAGTACCCCTGCCCCAGCTGACACTGCTCCAGCAGCAGGAAGCTGGCCTGCTCCGCCTGCTCGATGCCCTCGGCATGCACCTGCATGCCCATGCTGCGTGCCAGGGCAATGATTACCCGCACGATCGCGATGTCATCCTCATCCAGAGGCAACCCGGCAACGAAGCCCTGATCAATTTTCAGCTTCTGCACCGGCAAACGCTTGAGCCGCAGCAACGACGAATACCCGGTGCCAAAGTCGTCGATGGCCAGGGTCACGCCCAGCTCGCGCAAACGGTGCAACTGCTCCAGCGCCACTTCCGGGTCTTCCATCACGGCGCTCTCGGTGACTTCCAGCTCCAGCAGCGCCGGCGCCAGGCCGGTGTCGTGCAGCACTTCGGCAACCTGCTGGTACAGCTCGTGCTGGCCAAACAGCCGGCTGGAGATGTTCACCGCCACAAATGCCAACTGCCGGCCTTCGGCCTGCCACTGCACCATTTGCAGGCAGGCCTGGCGCAGCACCCAGGTGTCGATTTCGGCAATCAGCCCGGTGCGCTCGGCAATCGGGATGAACTCGCCCGGCGGCACAAGGCCGCGCTGGGGGTGCTGCCAGCGCACCAGTGTCTCGACCCCGACCTGCCGGCCTGTCGCCAGGTCATGTACCGGCTGGAAGTACACCCGCAGCTCATCCTGCTCCAGGGCCCGGCGTAGCTCACCGGCGGTCTCGACCCGCTGTTGGGCGTGAGCAGTCAGCTCTTCGGTGTACAGCGCATAGCAGGCCCTGCCGTTGCTTTTGGCCTTGTACAACGCCGCGTCGGCATTACGCAGCAACTGCTCGGCGCTCAGGGCGTCGCTGGGGAACAGGCTGATACCGACGCTGGCACTGATGAACAGGCGATTTTCCTCGAACAGGAACGGCTCGCGCATGCGTTCGATAATGCACTGCGCCAGCTTGCCCGCCTGGCCGACCTGCTGGCAGTTCTCGGCCAGCACACCGAACTCGTCGCCACCCAGGCGTGCCAGGGTCACGCCATTGCCCAGCACCTCGCCCAGGCGCTCGCCCACCAGCTTCAGCAACTGATCACCGATGGTGTGGCCCAGGCCGTCATTGATACTCTGGAAATGGTCCAGGTCCAACAGCAGCAGGGCACAACCGCGCTTGTTGGCCTGAGCGGCCGCCAGGGCCTGCTCGACCCGGTCGGTGAACAGCAGGCGGTTGGGCAGGCCGGTGAGCGGATCGTGGTGGGCCAGGTAGGCCAGTTCCTGCTCCGAATGCTTGATCGCACTGATATCACTGAACACCGCCACGTAATGGCTCAGCTCACCGTCGTCATCGCGGATGGCGCAGATGGTCTGCCATTGCGGATAGATTTCGCCGCTTTTGCGCCGGTTCCAGATTTCGCCGCTCCACTCCCCCTGCTCGGCCAGGGTGGCAAAGATCTGCTGGTAGAACGCCTGGCCGTGGCGGCCCGATTTGAACTTGCTCGGGCGCTGGCCGATCACCTCATCCTGCTGGTAGCCGGTGATGCGCATGAAGGCACGATTGACGTGCACAATCAGGCCCTGGCGGTCGGTGACCAGCACACCTTCGAGGGTACTGTCGAACACTGCAGCAGCCATGCGCAGCCGCTCGCGGTCCTCGCAGCGCAAGCGCGCACCAATGCCGATGAAGTTCAGCAGCCGCACCCTCGAAACATAGATCAGCACGGCACTGAACAACACCCACAGCACCACATTGATCTGCCGCCCCACGGCCAGTGCCAGGGGATCGTCAGCCATGCCGTGCAGCATCACCTCGGCCAGCGCCAGCCAGAGGATCGAGAGCACCACATACAGCGCAGCCATGCGCAAGGCGTCGCGAACGGAAACAGACATGTCGGGTGGAAAAGCCCATCAAAAAGGAGTGGGCATTATAAAGGCTGAAACATGTCGTGACCTCCTATCTAAACGGTTGACTGGTTTTATTTCCCCGCCAAGGGATAATCAGCCCTTCCCCCCGCATTTCGAGGGTATTTACATCTATGTGGTATAACGGCCTGCTCGACTTGTCGGCCTGGCAACTGGTCGGCATCACTCTGCTGATGACCCACGTGACCATTGTCAGCGTCACGGTCTACCTGCATCGCTACTCCGCGCACCGGGCCCTGGAGCTCAATGGCGCGCTCAAGCATTTCTTCCGCTTCTGGCTGTGGCTGACCACGGCGCAGAACACCCGTGAATGGACCGCCGTCCACCGCAAGCATCACGCCAAGTGCGAAACCCCCGACGACCCGCACAGCCCGGTGTACAAGGGCCTGGGCACTGTGCTGCGCAAGGGTGCCGAGCTGTACCGTGAAGAGGCGCGCAACCCCGAAACCCTGCGCATCTATGGCAAAAACTGCCCGGATGACTGGATCGAGCGCAACCTCTACTCGCGCTACAAGCTGGGTGGGATCGCGCTGATGGCGGTGATCGACCTGCTGCTGTTCGGTACCGCCGGCATCACCATCTGGGCTGTACAGATGATGTGGATTCCATTCTGGGCCGCCGGTGTGGTCAACGGCCTGGGCCATGCCCTCGGCTATCGCAACTTCGAATGCCGCGATGCTGCCACCAACCTGGTGCCTTGGGGCATCGTCATCGGGGGCGAAGAGCTGCACAACAACCACCACACCTACCCCAACTCGGCCAAGCTGTCGGTCAAGCGTTGGGAGTTCGACATGGGCTGGGCGTGGATACGCCTGTTCTGCCTGCTGCGCCTGGCCAAGGTACAGCGCGTGGCGCCAATCGCCCACCGGGTGGCCGGCAAGGCAAGCCTGGACATGGACACCGCCATGGCCATCCTCAACAACCGCTTCCAGATCATGGCCCAGTACCGCAAGCTGGTGATCGGCCCGCTGGTCAAGCAGGAGCTGGCCCGGGTGGACGCTTCGGTGCGCCACCACTTCCGCCGCGCCAAGCGCCTGCTGTCGCGTGAAACCAGCTTGTTGGAAGACCGCCACCATGTGCGTATCGAGTCCATGCTTGCCCATAGCCAGGCGCTGAAGACCATTTACGAAAAGCGCCTGGCCCTGCAGCAGATCTGGGCGCGCACCAGCGCCAACGGCCACGACATGCTGGCTGCCATGAAGGACTGGATACACGAGGCCGAAACCAGCGGCATCCACGCCCTGCGCGACTTCGCAGCACAACTCAAGACCTACTCCCTGCGCCCGACCGGCGCCTGACCGCCGTTGATCGGCACGCCCCATTTCGGTGCGTGCCGTTCGGAACTTAGCCACCTCGACTCCACTCAAATTTGGCACATCGCCCGCGTGGCGGGCCGGATGCTGGCCGCACGCTTTTACGTCGAGACCCGCTTCGTGCACATGGCCAAGAATATTCCAACGACATTGCCCGGCACCCCGCCTCCCGAAGCCGCCAAGACTTTACTTGCGCTCCTGCACGCCCAAGGCGAGGTAGCCCGCCTGAGCGAGCGCGATCAGCTGTTCAGTTCGTTGCTGGACAGCGTCAACGCGGTGCTCTGGGCATTTGACTGGGAAACTCGTCAGGTGCTGTACGTAAGCCCCGCATACGAACGCATCTTCGGCCGCCCGGTCAGCCTGTTGCTGGCCGATTACAACGAATGGCGTGACAGTATCTACCCTGACGACCTCGAGTTCGCCGAGCGCAGCCTGGCCCAAGTGCTGCTCAAGGGCGCTGTGGAAGACCGCGAGTACCGCATCCTGAATGCCGACGGGCAACTGCGCTGGCTGAGCGACAAGTGCTATATCAACCAGCAACACGTGGGCGACCGGGTAATCATTGTCGGTATCGCCGAAGACATCACCGAGAAGAAGCAGCTTGAAGGCGAACTGCAGCGCCTGGCCACCACTGACGTGCTGACCCAGAGCAGCAACCGCAGGCACTTCTTCGAATGCGCCCAGCAGGCCTTCGACAGCGCCCGAGAAGACGGTACACCGCTGGCCTTCCTGCTGCTGGACATCGACGACTTCAAACGCATCAACGACAGCTACGGCCACCAGGAAGGTGACCAGGTACTGCAACACATCGCCGACAGCGGCAAGGCCGTGCTACGCCGTGGCGACCTGTTCGGGCGCATTGGCGGCGAGGAGTTTGCGGCCGTGTTCCCCGGTTGCAATACGCAGGTGGCCGAGCAGATTGCCGAACGCTTGCAGCGGCAGATCCAGCGGTTGAGTTTCATCCACGGTGAGCAGACGTACGGGGTGACGGTGAGCCAGGGGCTGACCGGGCTGACCGAAGAAGATGTGGCACTGGACAGCCTGTATGCCCGGGCCGATGCGGCGATGTACCAAGCCAAGCGGCAAGGCAAGAACCAGATCGTCCGCGGCTGACCCATCCTGCGCAGGTAATGGTATGACTGGGGCTGCAAAGCGGCCCCAACATCTCAGCTGGGCGCTTCAGCCTCCGCCACAGGCGGCTCTTCCTGGGGCTTCACCTCCGGGTTATCCACCTTGCGCAGCCGGTTCAGCTCCGGCAGGCCCATCTTCAGCAAGCGCGCGGTCTTGCCACTGGCCACTTTCTCCAGCCCCTGCTCGGCCGGCAGCCGCGACAACTGCCCCGCCAGGTTCATGGCCAGGATCTCCCGCGAATACACGCCGCCGCCCAACTGGTAGATCGCCGCGATCAATTCGCGCAAGGCCAGCGGCAAACGCCAGCGTGTCCGCAGCGCCGAGCCGAACGCTGCTCCGAACTCATCCAACGATTGCTGCACGTTATGTTCGTCTAGCTCGCCCCCGGCCAACCGCCACTCTTGCAGGCAGCGCAACACGGCCAGGTCGCCCAGGCAATGCAGCAACCCCGCGCAATAGCAGCGCCCTTCGTCCAGCTCGAGCATGCGCGCCAATGTACGGCCATATTCGGCCGTATGCAGTGAAAGCTGCCAATACCCGGCCGCGTGCTGCGCCAGCAACGGGTCGCTGAGCCGTGCACTGCGCTTGAGGGTCATGCCCAGAATCAGATTCATGCTCTGGGTGCTGCCAAGCTTGTTCAGGGCCTGCAGCAAGGTTTGCACCGGCGCTTCACGGTGCAACGCAGCGCTGTTGGCAGCCGCGATAAGGACGGCGGTAACCTGAGGGTCGTTACGCACTTCCTCTTCGAGCACCTTCAGGTTCAGGCCCTGAGGGTTGAGCGCCCGCTTGATCGCCACCTGCACGTCGGCCAACAGCGGCCCGCCATCGGCGGTAGCACGGCGCTGCTCAAGGTAGGTGGGCAGGCTGGCACCTGCCTGCAACGCCGGCACCGGGCAGGCGATTTCTTCGCCAACGGCCAGCAGCAGCTCTTCCAGGCGCTTGCGCAGGTTGTCCAGGTTCAGGGGTTTGCTCAGGTAGGCAGTGGGGTGCAGGGGCAACACCTCGCGCACACTGGCGCTGTCGCTGCGGTTGCTCATGAGGATGAACGGCAAGCCCGGCCCTTTGGCGCGCACCTTGCGCAACAGGTCCAGGCCATCGACACCGGCCAGCTCGCGGGCGGCGATAATCAGGTCTGGCTTGCTGGACAGCGCGCTGAGTGCCTGCGCCCCATCGGCGCACACCTGCAGGCGGGCATCGCAGCGCACACTGAGCAGCATCTCGCTGAGCATGTCACGCACCCACGGGTCGCCTTCCACAATCAGTACGCTGGGTGGGGTGGGGTCTGCAGCGTTCATCGCCAACTACTCCTGAATAGCCTGACACACGTTCCGTCGCAGCTTCCAAAGCCAGTCCTCCGACAACCATAGCGCCACATGGCTTTTCAGGGCACAAAAAAAACCCGCCGAAGCGGGTTTTTTCAGAAGCGCGTCACATCAAGCGAGTTCAGCGAAGCACTCTTCGATGATGGCCAGGCCTTTGTCCAGCAGTGCGTCTTCGGCAGTCAGCGGTACCAGGATACGCAGAACGTTGCCGTAGGTGCCGCAGGACAGCAGGATCAGACCCTTGTCGCGTGCCTTGGCAACAACCTGGCCAACAGCAGCAGCGTTCGGGGTGTGAGTGCCTTTCTCGAAGACTTCAACAGCAATCATCGAGCCCAGACCACGGACGTCGCCGATGATCGGGTGCTTCTTCTGGATTTCGCGCAGGCCAGCGGTCAGGCGCTCACCTACAGCCTTGCTGCGGTCCAGCAGTTTTTCTTCTTCGAACACTTCGATCACGGCCAGGGCCGCGGCGCAAGCGATCGGCGAACCGGCGTAGGTGCCGCCCAGGCCGCCCGGGGCGATGGCGTCCATGTACTCGGCCTTACCGCACACACCGGCCAGCGGGAAGCCGCCAGCGATGGATTTGGCGAAGGTGGTCAGGTCAGGCGCAACGCCCATCTGTTCCATGGCGAAGAAGGTACCGGTACGGCCAGCACCCGTCTGAACTTCGTCGGCGATCAGCAGGATGCCGTGCTGGTCGCACAGCGCGCGCAGGCGCTTCATCAGCTCTTTCGGCGCTGGCAGGAAGCCGCCTTCGCCTTGTACCGGCTCGAGGATGATCGCGGCGATGTCACGCGGCTCGGCGTCGTTCTTGAAGATGCGCTCGACCGAAGCAATGGCGTCGTCAACGCTGATACCGTGCAGTTCGCTCGGGAACAGGGCGCGGAAGATGCCGCCTGGCATCAGGCCCATGCCAGCGGAGTACGGCACGACCTTGCCGGTCAGGCCCAGCGTCATCATGGTACGGCCGTGGTAGCCGCCGGTGAAGGCGATGACGCCAGCACGGCCAGTGGCAGCACGGGCGATCTTGACGGCGTTTTCAACGGCTTCGGAGCCGGTGGTGACCAGCAGGGTCTTCTTGTCGAAGTCGCCTGGGACCAGCTTGTTGATCTTTTCGCACAGCTCTACGTAGGGTTCGTAGGCCAGCACCTGGAAGCAGGTGTGGCTGACTTTGGTCAGCTGCTCTTGCACGGCTGCAACCACTTTCGGGTGCAGGTGGCCGGTGTTCAGTACTGCGATGCCGCCGGCGAAGTCGATCAGTTCGCGGCCTTCAACGTCGATCACGGTCGAGTTCTTCGCGGTGTCGACGAAGATCGGGTGGATCTGGCCAACGCCACGTGGGACGGCAGCTACACGACGTTGCATCAAGGATTCGTTGGTCTTGCTCATAATGCCCTCATTGCGCCGACAGGAATGGCGCTTTTATTCGGGGGTGGCTGGGAGTGCTCGCGCACAGTATTCGTTGATCGACTGCCGTAAACGCCCTGGCCACCAGGTACTGCGATGTAAAAAAGGCCAGCGAGACGTCGCTCTCGCGCCCCGCTGGCAGAGGTAAAGCCTTTACCGTGCTATCAGACGCTGATGCACAGGTATTTGATTTCGAGGTAGTCCTCGATACCGTATTTGGAACCTTCGCGGCCCAGGCCCGAAGCCTTGATGCCACCAAACGGTGCCACTTCGTTGGAGATCAGGCCGGTGTTGATACCCACCATGCCGTATTCCAGGGCTTCGGCAACACGGAACACACGGCTCATGTCGCGGGCATAGAAGTACGAAGCCAGGCCGAACTCGGTGTCGTTGGACATGGCGATGACTTCGGCTTCGTCTTTGAAGCGGAACAGCGGCGCCAGTGGGCCGAAGGTCTCTTCCTTGGCGACAGCGGCGGTTTTAGGCACGTCGACCAGGATGGTCGGCTCGAAGAAGTTGCCTTCGATCAGCTTGCCACCGGACAGCACCTTGGCGCCTTTGGAGACGGCGTCTTCGATGTGTTCCTGAACCTTGGCGACAGCTTTACCGTCGATCAGCGGGCCCGTGGTGGTGCCGTCTTCCAGGCCGTTACCGATCTTCAGCTTGGCAACTGCAGCGGCCAGCTTCTGGGCGAACGCGTCATAAACGCCGTCCTGCACGTAGATACGGTTGGCGCAGACGCAGGTCTGGCCGTTGTTGCGGTACTTGGAGATGATCGCGCCTTCAACCGCCTTGTCCAGGTCGGCATCGTCGAACACGATGAAGGGGGCGTTGCCACCCAGCTCCAGAGAAACCTTCTTGATGTCCTTGGCGCACTCTTGCATCAGCTGGCGACCGATTTCGGTCGAGCCGGTGAAGGACAGCTTGCGTACCAGGGAGTTGCCGGTCAGTTCGCCGCCAACTTCGCCAGCGCTGCCGGTCACGACGCTCAGCACGCCAGCCGGGATACCGGCACGGTGGGCCAGCTCGACCAGGGCCAGGGCGGAGTAAGGGGTTTGCGAAGCAGGCTTGAGCACCATGGTGCAGCCAGCGGCCAGGGCCGGGCCGGCTTTACGGGTGATCATGGCGGCCGGGAAGTTCCACGGGGTGATGGCCGCGGTAACACCGATTGGCTGCTTGATGACGATCAGGCGCTTGTCTGGCTGGTGGCCCGGGATGGTGTCACCGTAGACGCGCTTGGCCTCTTCGGCGAACCACTCGATGAACGAGGCGGCGTAGGCGATTTCGCCCTTGGCTTCGGCCAGTGGCTTACCTTGTTCGGTGGTCATCAGGCGAGCCAGGTCGTCCTGGTTCTCGATCATCAGTTCGAACCAGCGACGCAGCTTGGCCGAACGCTCTTTGGCGGTCAGTGCACGCCAGGCCGGCAGGGCCTTGTCGGCAGCTTCGATGGCACGGCGGGTTTCCGCGGTACCCATCTTCGGCACGGTGCCGATGACTTCACCGGTGGCCGGGTTGGTCACCTTGATGGTCTGGCCATTGTCCGCATCCAGCCACTCACCATTGATGTAGGCTTGCTGGCGGAACAACTGAGCGTCTTTGAGCTGCATGTCGGCTTCCCGAATTGTTGATTGTTGAAAAGCGCCCAAGGCAGGGCATCGAGCGTTTGAAATCTCAAACGAATGCTAAGCGGCTGCTGGGGTGTTGGACAATAGGCTGTTCGAAAAAAAGAACGAATGGTTGAACAGCCGGGCGGAAATTTCATCATTTGGGTAGTGGCAACCGGCCTCTTCGCGGGCACGCCCGCTCCCACAGGTACTGCACCGAATTGGAGACCGGTGGGGTACCTGTGGGAGCGGGCGTGCCCGCGAAAGGGCCAGTACAGGTTAGACGAACGGGCTGAAGGAAATGTGAAGGGAGGACCGACGGCCCTCCCGAAGGGGATGGATCAGAATGCCTTGGCCAGGTCGATCACCAGAGCCCGGTAGCCAACACTGCCCGGCTGCCGGCTATGCACCTTCAACTCCACCAGCACCTCCTGGGTCCCGCGCCGTACCTCGTTGAGCACGGTGGTGGTCAGTTTCTCGGGGGTCAGGAAGTTCACCGAAGCCGAATAGATGAACTGGGTGTCGGTCTCTGGCCGGTAAGCCACCACCGAGGTCACCGGGCTGTACCACTCGTCGCCACGCTCCTTGCCGTACTCCCACACCTGCTCGACCGTGCCCTTGGCCTCGTCGATACGGTACTCCACCGCCCGGCTGTAGTTGCCGGCAAGCCTGGTTGGCGCAAAGTCGCGCCCCCAGCCGTTATCGAACACCGTCAGCGTGCCTTTGCCGGTCAGCCAGGCGGTGTGCTGGGTCCACGACCAGTCGAAGCTTGCGCTCGCAACCGGCGTCAGCACTTTATCGCGCAGGCGCTCAGGCCAGCCTTGGGGCGAGGCCAGAATCCACTTCACCTGCTTGTCGCGACCAATCTTCACCACGCCCTGATGCCGTGCTGAAACGATGATGCTGTCGTCATCGGCGTCGTAATCGATGGCATTGACGTGTGCCCAGTTGCGCCCGGTACCCACCCCCGGGGTGTCGCCGAAGGGCAAGTCGCCCTCGGCCAGTTCATTCGCCAGACGCTCGTCTTGCTTCTGCACCCCTTCCGGCAACTGGATAGCCGCTTTACCCAACGTTTCCAGCAGGTCGCCACGGTAGGGGTCGAGGATCTGGTTGAGGTCCCAGAAGTCCAGTACGTCCCCGGCCTCACTGACCTCGATGATGTGGTCGCGAATCGAACGTACACGTTTGCCGTCGGGGCGCCGGTAGTCGCTGGTGCCCACCCGCAGCAGGTAAGTGCCGTTGGCAGTTTCGCGGATTTCGTGGGAGAAGTCGGCGAACTTGTCGGGCAGGCTGCGCTGCCAGATGCGCCGACCCAGCAGGTCGTACTTGGAGTAGGTCTGGCCCTGGCCCCAGATGAGCTTGCCGTCGCGGGTCTGCTGGAAGCCCATGGTGCCGCCCAAGCCATCGCGACGGTTGGAGTCGTGGATCTGTTCGATATCCAGGTACCAGCGCACATCGCCATTGCTGTCGGCAATCCAGTTGTTGCCCACCTGGTCCCATTCCGCTGCGCCACCCAGGGCATTCCACTTGAAGGCGCGGCCGCCCGGGATGTCACCCTGCAGGTGGTTGAACAGGTACAGGCGCTTTTCAAAGCCTGGCGCTACCTTGACCGGCTGCACTTCCGGCAACGCGGCGGTCTGCCTGGCCACCACCGGCAGGCGCACGGCCGGGGCGTAGATCTGGTACTGCTCGCGAATGCGCTCGCCGTCGAGCTTGTAGGTCACCTCGACCTGGTTGACGTAGTCCGGGTACAGCCCGAATACCGGGATGCCGCCGTAGGTCCACAACGAACGGTCAGACACGTCATAGACAACGTCCACACCGCGCTCGCCACGCCCCAGTACACGCACATGCGCATCACTCAGGCTGCGCCCGCCGTCGCGGATGATCGCGGTCAGCGGCGCCAGGCGGTACGGGTTCACAACCACATCGCCGAGCAGCGCCTCGTCACGCTCGGGAACCTTGGCGGTCAGACAGGCGCCTTCAGGCAGTGCAGGGGTTTCGGTCTTGGCATTCATGGCAAAGCTCCTTGTGCTCAGAAGTCGTAACGGGCGGTGGCGCCGAAGGTGCGCGGGGTGCCGAGCACGCCGGCATAGCCACCGTTGGCGGAGTTCCACAGGCTGGTGAAGTAGGTTTTGTCGCCGGCGTTTTTCACCCACAGCGACAGGTCGACCACGCCATCGCCCTGGTCCAGGCGCACACCGGCGGAAAGGTTGACCAGCGCATAGCTGGGGATCTGGCCGAAATCGGAATCATCGATGGTGCCCACGGCCTTCGAGCGGAAGGCATAGCTGGCAGTGACGTAAGGCTCGACATGCTCGGTGGCTTGCCACTTGTACTGGGTGTTGAGGTTGGCGATGTACTTGGAGGCGCCGACCACCTGGTGGCCGGACAGGTCGCAGGTGGCGGTGGCATTGGCCAGGCTCACCTCAGGCGGGCATGGGGCATCCTTGTATTCGGTGTAGCGCACGTCGTTCCACGAGCCGTTGAAGTTGACCGTGAGGCCGCGGATCGGCAGCGCCGTGGCTTCGAACTCCAGGCCGCGCGAGCGCACGCTGCCGGCGTTGGCCAGGTACTGCACGCGGTTGATCTGGTCGTAAACGTTGGCCTGGTAGCCATGCACCTCGGCCCAGAACAGGTTGCTGTTGAGTTGCAGGCGACCGTCGAACAGGGTGCTTTTCAGGCCCAGTTCGGCGTTGTTTACCCGCTCGGTACCCACCAGCAGCGAATCGGTGCCCAGCCGTGGTGCAGCGCCAACAGTAAGGTTGACGCCACCAGACTTCTCACCGTGGGTCAGGGTGGCATAGCCCAGCAGCTGCTCGTTGAAACGGTAGCTCAGGCCCAACAGGCCGGAAGGGCTGAAGCTGTACTGGTTGAGGTCGCCCGAATCGTAGGCCCCTATCCGGGCTTGGCGCGCGGCAGCAGCTGCCCCGGTTACAGCGGCGCCGCCGTCAGGTGCGTCGCGGGTCACCCAGGCGCTCTTTTCTTCATAGGTACCGCGCACGCCGGCGGTGAAGTCCAGGCGGTCGGTGACATGCCAGGTGCCCTGGGCGAACAACGCATAGCTGTCGGTATCGATGTGCCCGTCACCAATGCTGTTGACGTTGTTCAGCGCACCGGCCGGTGTGAGGTTCCAGACATCCGCCTGCGGCCCGTAGTAAGTAAAGGATTTGTTGTCCAGGTCCTGCTTGAAGTAATAGGCACCCAGCACGTAGTCGAAGGCGCCACCCGTAGGCGAAGCCAGGCGGATTTCCTGCGAGTACTGCTTGTCACGTACCGAAACCCCGGCGCTGTAGAACACCGGTACGTCAAGACCATCGTCGTTGCGCGGGGTGAAGTCCCACCAGCGGTAGGCAGTGATCGAAGTCAGGGTGAAATCATTGGGCAAGGTCCAGTTGGCCTCCACCGAAGTGCCGCCCTGGAACACCGTCACCTGCTGGTCGGCGTCGAAATTGACCTTGCGATCCTTGCCCGACACCAGCGTCGCGCCCGCCTGGGCGGCCAGGCTTTCGTAGCGGTTGACGCCATTGATGGTGGGGCCGGTGCTGTACAGGCTGAGGCTGCCGTTGTTGGAGTCTTCTTCGTTGTATTCGCCAATCCAGCGCAGGTTGAATGTTTCGCTGGGCTTGAACAGCAATTGTGTGCGGAAGCCTTGGCGCTTGCCGCCGTTGAGGTCGTCACCGTTGTGGATGTTCTTCACATAGCCGTCGTCTTCGGTGCGGTAGGCACTGATGCGCCCGGCCAGGGTCTCGCTGATCGGCCCCGAGAAGCTGCCTTGGGTTTGCAGATAGCCGTCTTCGCCAATCGACTGCTGGATGCTGCCTTCGCGGTGGAAGGTCGGCTTGCGCGTAGTGATGTTGAGCACGCCGGCCGTAGTGTTCTTGCCGAATAGCGTGCCCTGCGGGCCGCGCAGCACTTCCAGTTGCTCCACATCCAGCAGGTCGAATACCGCCATGCCGGGGCGGCCGAGGTAGACGTTGTCCAGGTAGATGCCGACGCTGCCCTCCAGGCCATCACTGGCCGGATTGTTGCCCAGGCCACGGATCGAGATGCTCGACTGACGGGCATGCACGTAGGCGACGTTGGTGCTGGGTACCAGTTGTTGCAAATCCTGCACGCGGTAGATGCGCTGGGTTTCCAGGGTTTCGCTGTCCAGCACGCTGATCGGCGTGGGCACGCTTTGCGCGGTTTCTTCGCGGCGGCGGGCATTGACCGTGACGGTGCCGAGCTTGGCCTCCTGCTCCACCGCCGGGGTGGCGCTGACCGGCTCTTCGGCGAAGCTGCCAGAGGACGCCGCCAGTAGCACGCCGGCGGCCAAGGGTTGCAAGGTGAAACGCGACGCGCGCGCAGGCCAACGAGAAAGTCCGGACATGCAAATGCTCCTTGAGGCGTGGGCCCTGGCGAGCATTTCCGTTGGCGGAACCGAATCGCGGTCAGTCGGGCTTATATTCTTTTAAGTGATATAAATATTTGTAATTCATATTTAGTGGAATAAGTAACACCCTTTATAAGGGGACTCACCCTTGTCAGCAATTGCATTTGACCGAAGGTTTTAATGTAGAAAATGCATATCGATCTGCGTCAGCTGCGCCACTACATCGCCCTTGTCGAGCACCGCAGTTTCGTGGCCGCTGCGGCGGCGGTGAACCTGTCGCAATCGGCCTTCAGCCGCAGTATCCAGACCCTGGAGCACAACATCGGCTGCCGCCTGGTCGACCGCGCCAGCAAAGAACTGGCGCCCACCCGCCAAGGCTTGCTGGTGCTGGAGCATTCGCGGCGGCTGGTGCATGGGGCGCACAATCTGGTCAATGAGATCCACCAGTTCAACGGCGCCACGACCGGGGTGGTGCGCTTTGGCTCCGGCCCTGCGCCAGCCGGTGGCCTGGTGCCGCGGGCGGTGGCGCGCTTCGTGGCCGAGTACCCGGCGGCGCGCACCTGCTTCCAGGTGGACAACTGGCAGGCGCTGAACCGCAAGCTGGTTGCCGAAGAGATCGAGTTCTTTGTCGCCGACACGCGCCAGTTCGAGTCCGACCCGGACTATCAGGTGCACAAGCTGACGCCACAACGCTGGCATTTCTGCTGCCGCGCCGGGCACCCTCTGACCGAGCAGGAGGCCGTGCAGGCACGCGACCTGTTCGACTACCCGATGGCCACTACCTTCCGCCCGCCGAACATCCGCAAGATCCTCAGCGACCTCAGCGGGCGCCAGGACTTCTTGCCAGCGGTGGAGTGCGAGCACGGGTATGCGTTGCTGAATGTGGTGATGCATTCGGACACCATCGGCATTGCCTGCAATGCCAATTTGCGGCCGTATCAACGCGAGGGCGGGCTGGTGCAGTTGAAGCTGGCTGACCTGACACCGGAGCAGGAAGAGGCGTGCCATACCCGCTATGGGGTGGTAAGCCGGGTGGGGTATGGCTTGTCGCCGTTGGCGCAGGGGCTGGTCAGGCAGTTGATTGCCTGTGATACCGAAATGTGAAGGCGTGCGAAGCCAGATGTAGGAGCAGCCTTGTGCTGCTCCTACACAGGGTTCTCTACTGGGCTCAGCCCTTGCGGGTAGTCCGGCTCAATTGGCCATCCACGCCCACCGGCACCTCTCCCGCCAAGGTCACACGCCGTACCACCCGTGGCTGGGTCCCGTAGTCATCCACCGCATAATGCTGCGTCGCGCGGTTATCCCAGATCGCCACATCCCCCGCCTGCCAGCGCCAGCGCACAGTGTTCTCCAGGCGCGTCACATGCCCTTGCAGCACAGCAAACAGGTGCTGCGAATCCGCCAGCGAATAGCCTTTGATGCGTTTCACGAAATGCCCCAGTTGCAGCGCCCGCTCTCCGCTGATCGGGTGTACGCGCACCACCGGGTGTTCGGTTTCGTACACCGTGGAGGTGAACACCTTGCGGTAGCGCTCCAGCTTGGCCGGGTCCACGTCGGGCTTGATGCTGGCGTAGTCGTATTCGTTGCTGTGCACCGCCCACAGCTTGTCGGCCAGTTCGCGCAGCGGCTCGGGCAGCTCCTGATAAGCCGCAGCCGTGTTGGCCCAAACGGTATCGCCACCCGAAGCCGGCGCTACCACGCTACGCAGGATCGAAGCCTTGGGGTAGGCGTCGACGAACGTCACGTCGGTGTGCCAGGAGTTGGCCCGCTGGCCTTCGGCGCCATCGAGTTGCAGCAGGTAGCTGGTGCCATCCACCACCGGCACGGTGGGGTGGGCTACCGGCTCGCCAAGCCGTTTGGCAAAGCCTTCCTGGCTTTGGTCATCCAGGTGGGTCTGATCACGGAAGAAGATCACCTTGTGCTGCACCAGTGCAGCCTGGATGGCCTCGATGGTGGCGGCATCGAGGTCGGCGGACAGCCTGACCCCGCGAATTTCCGCGCCGATACGGCCGGCAACCGGGTGAATGTCGAGTTCAAGGGCTTGTGGCGCGGTGGCCAGGGCGGCATTGCTCATGGTCATGGTCCTTGCGGTCATTGTCGGGTTTTTTGAAGGTTCAACGGGCGGCCTGCACGGGCTGTTCCTGTTGCAGCGCCGCATCGAGGAAGCGTGGCTCGACCCAGTCGGCTACCTGGAAGCCACGGCGGATCAGGCGCTCCTTGGCGGCCAGGTCTACGCCCTGCTGCAGCTGGCCTACGAAGTCAGCGTCCAGGCGTGGATCGAAGTAATGGGCAAGGTCTTCCTTGGCCAGGTCATCGCTGAGGATGTTGCGCGGCCAGTTGGCGTTGCTGGCCACCAGATCGATATAGGCCTGGCGGTTGTGTTCATCGCGCAGCCAGGCACTGGCTTGCTGCTGGGCATTGATCAGGCGCTGGACCAGCTCGGGGTATTTACGGATGAAATCGCCGGTGCCCAGCAGCACCGCCTGAGTGCTGCCGGCCCCTTCCAGGTCACGCGAATTGACCGGGAGCTCGACCAGCCCGCGCTCTCGCAAAGACAGCAGGTTCGACAAACCCCAGGTGGCGTCGATCTGTTTGGCGGCCAGCGCAGCATTGGCGGCGTTTAAATCCAGGTTGATCACTTTCAGCTCACGCTCGGAAAGCCCCTGGCTGGCCAGGGCGCTGGCGAACGACAGCTGGTTGGCTGTGCCGCGGAACACCGCCACGCGCTTGCCCTTGAGGTCTTGCAGGGTCTTGATGCCAGAGCCGGGCACCACGCCCAGGTAGCTCTTGACCCCACGCACGCCAGCCGACAGCACGCGGGTGTCCAGGCCATTGGCCTTGCCGACGATCGCGGCCAGGTCGCCCAGATAGGCGAAGTCAGCCTGGCCGTTTGCCAACGCCTCGTTCACCACGGGCCCGGCGCCCTTGAAGAAGTGCCAGTCGATGCGGATGCCGTCCTTGGCAAATGCCTTCTCCAGTAGCTGCTGGTCACGCAGCACATCGACCACGCCACCGGCGCTGGGCTTGCTGCCGGCACTGAGGTCGGGCACGGCGATGCGAATGCTTTCTGGCTTGGCGGGTTCAGCCGCGTGGGCACCGAGGGTGAAAGCCAGCCCAAGGGCGGTAATCAGGTGGCGCAACGGGGTTTTCATGGCAAGGCTCCTTGGCAGGCTGCCACCGGCGATGGCCGGCGCTTTGGCCAGAAGCTAGGCAGGTCTGGTTAGAACCTACAAAGATCAAAACTTCATCTTTCAGTAACTGGAAGGCATAAATCAGGCGACATGCGGGGCTGCGGGGAGCTTGCGGAAAACGCATGGAAAATATGAGGAAAACGCAACGCAAGAGGGCTTCCGTATGCAGGGAACGCATGCTCTTATCTCTTGAAGATCACTTTATTGTTTTTTTAATTCCATAAGTGAATAACCTAACAACGCTTCGAGAGATGGCCGATGAATGGAGTGCTGAGCAGGAATCGGGGGGGGCCGCTACGCGACCCATTCGCGGCGCAAGGCCGCTCCCACAGGGATCGCATACGCTCTGGGAAACGGGTTCTTCCCTGGTTGTTGCCTGTGATGATTGCACTGCTTTGGGGGGTGGCGAGCCGCCAGCACTGGATGAGCGAGCAGATCCTGCCGGCACCGGCACTGGTGTGGCAAAGCGCACTGGAGTTTGGCTCCGGCGAGCTGTGGGGGCACCTGTGGATAAGCCTGCAACGGCTGTTCTGGGGGTTGGCGGCGGGCATTGCCAGCGGCCTGCTGCTGGGGGTATGGCTGGGTGCTTCGCGCCGGGCGCAGACGCTGGTACTGCCGACGTTCGTGGCGCTTGCCCAGGTCCCCACCCTGGCCTGGATTCCGTTGTTCATGTTGTTCTTCGGCATCGGCGAGCTGCTCAAGCTGGTGGTGCTGGTAAAAGCCGTGGTGGTCCCCGTGACCTTGCACACGCTGGTGGGTGTACGCGATGCCCAGCCAAAACTGCGCGAGGCCGCTGCGGCTCTGCGCCTGCCAAAGCACCTGCTGTTCCTGCGCCTGTTGCTGCCAGCTGCCCTGCCCGCCTTCCTCACGGGCGTGCGCCTGGCCCTGGCTACTGGCTGGACATCGCTGTTGGCGGTCGAGTTGCTGGCCTCCAGCGAAGGGATCGGGTACCTCATGGTTTGGGGGCGACAGCTGTTCATGCTCGACCTGGTGATGCTGTGCATCCTGGTGATCGGCCTGGTCGGCGCCGCGCTGGAGCGCAGCTTCTCAGAGCTGGAAAAGCGCCTGCTGTATTGGCCGCAACCGGCCACTGGCGAGCAGCAGCGCGGGCCTCTACCGCGCGGCTGGCAAAGCCTGCTGCTGCCACTGGGGATATTGGTGCTGTGGCAGGCCAGCAACAGCTTCGGCTGGGTTGACCCGAACATCCTCACCTCGCCATTGGAAGTAGTGCGCACGCTGCTCGTCGGCCTGGCCGATGGGTCGCTGCCGCAAGCCTTGTTGCTGAGCCTGCAACGCACCCTGAGCGGCCTGTTGCTGGGCGGCGCCGCGGGCTTGCTGGCCGGATTGCTGCTGGGGCTCTCCAACACAGCCGAACGCCTCTTCGGCCCGAGCCTGTCGGCCTTGCGCCAGGTGGCGCTGTTTGCTTGGGTGCCTTTGCTCACTGCGTGGTTCGGGCTGGGTGAAGGGGCCAAGCTTGTGTTCGTTGGCCTGGCCGCCTTCTTCCCGCTGCTGATCGCTACCCAGCGCGGTATCGCCAGCCTGTCGCCACAGCTGGGCGAAGCGGCCCGCACCCTGCGCCTGAACCTGTGGCAGCGCCTGCGCCTGCTGGTGCTGCCCGGCGCGGCACCGGCGATTTTCGCCGGCCTGCGCCTGTCGCTGATCTACGCCTGGCTGGGCACCATCGGCGCGGAATACTTCATGCCGTCGGACGGCGGCATCGCCAGCCTGATGATCGGTGCCCAGCAACTGTTCCGCATGGACCAGGTGATGGCTGCCATGGTCCTGATCGGCCTGGTCGGCGCCCTGCTCGGCACCCTTGGACAACGCCTCGAATCGCGCGCTACGCGCTGGAGAACCGCATGAACGCATTCAACACGGCCCACCTGCAGGCGGCCAACCAGCCCAACAGCACCCCGCCTCTGGTCAGCTTCGAGGGGGTCGGCAAGGTGTTCAGCGTGGACGGCCAGCCGTTCGAAGCTATCCGCAACTTCAACCTGTCGATCAACGAAGGTGAGTTCATTGCCATCGTCGGCGCATCCGGTTGTGGCAAATCCACCTTGCTGCGCTTGCTGGTGGGGCTTGATACCGAATACAGCGGCAGCATCCGTGTCGACGGCCAAGCGGTCAGCGGCATTGGTGGCGAACGCGGCATCGTGTTCCAGGAGCACCGGCTGTTCCCGTGGTTGAACGTGGAACAGAACATTGCCTTGGGGCTGGTCAACGAGTCGCTCACCCAGGGTGAACGCGCCAGGCGGGTGCATGAATTCGTGCAACTGGTGGGACTGGTCGGCTTCGAGTCGGCCTATCCACACCAGCTATCGGGCGGCATGGCGCAGCGCGTGGCGATCGCCCGTGGCCTTGTGGCCAGCCCGCGTATCCTGCTGCTCGACGAGCCGTTCGGCGCCCTGGATGCTCTGACCCGCCAGCAACTGCAAGACGAGCTGCTGGCCATTCGCGAACGAGCAGGTATCACAACTTTGCTGGTGACCCACGATGCCGAGGAGGCAACATACCTGGCTGATCGGGTTGTGGTGCTGGAGCCACGCCCGGGCAGGATCAAATCGGTGGTCGAGATAGACCTGCCACACCCGCGGTTACGTACGGGTGTGGCACTGCATGGGCTGCGCGAAAAGGTGCTGCACCAGATCACCGGGGATGGCGGTTACCTGCCACCGCCGGGGCGACGGGTGGAAGGGCTGCGGCCGGAGCTGATTGCATTGTGAATGACCGGCGACAATTTCAGGGCAGATACAAGGCTGCTCCTATAGGGGATGCGGTAGCCTGAGGGATCAGCCTCCCTTGCTGACTAGGTCACGCAAGTAAGCCCAAGGGTAGATCCCGCGCTCATGCCCATCGCTGAACACCAGCTGCACGCCATATCCCTGCGAGGTAATCCGCTCCACCCGCACATCGTCGCGCACCAGGCTGATCCCCCCCGCCAGCCGCGCCGCACGGCATTGTGAGCAAGGGCAAGCACCGCGCAAACGGGTATGGCTGAGGCTGTGCTCGCCGTCTTCCCATTGCAGCAGCAGCTGCCCTGGCCCGCGCAAGTTGCGAATGGCTTGCGGGGCGTTCATCAGGCAGCCCCGCGCAATTGCGCCAGGGCAATCCGTACAGCCTTGCGCACCTCGGGGTCGCTGTCAGCCTCGGCGGCCTGCAGCACCGGCAAGGCACGCGCCTGGCCCAGCTCGCCCAGCGCCAGCGCTGCCTCCTTGCGCAAGTTGGCAATGCCATGGCCCAGCAATAAGCCAAGCGCGTCCAGTGCAGCGGCATAGCGCAGCCGACCCAGTGAGCGCGCTGCCCGCAGGCGGACCTGCCAGAAGTCGTCGGCAAGGGCATCCACCAGCGCCGGGCCTGCTTGGTCCTGACCGACTTTGCCTAACGTGGTGGCGGCTTCCTCGCGCACTTGCCAGGCCTGGTCAGCCAATGCCGTCACCAGCGCAGGCAACACCGAGTTGTCCCGGGCAAGGCCCAGCGCGCCGATGGCCGCACGGCGCACCTCGGTGTCCGGCTCGGCCTGGGCGAGCCCTGCCAGCGCCAGCAACGCCGGCTGGTGCTTGAGCCAGCCAAGAATGCCCACTGCCTCACGCCGCACGGCCGCATCGTCATCGGCCAGCGCCAGCAGCGCTGGTTCGGCAGCATCCTCCAGGCGCAGCTCGCGCAAGGCTCGCAAGGCACTGGCGCGGACGAAGGCATCGGCGTGCTTGACCCAAGGCAGGATCAGCTGACCGGCTTCAAGGCTCTTGAGTTCGCTGAGGCTCTGCGCTGCTGCCAGCCGTACCGGCTCGGCGACATCGGCCAGCGCAGCGCACAGGGCTTGCACAACTTCGGGTTCTTCCCAGGCCTCAAGCAGGCGCGCGGCCTCGGCACGCACCTCGTCGGCGGCGTCCACCAGCAGGGCATCGGTGAGCCAAGGCAAGCCATCCGGGTCTTCCAGGTCGGCCAGCTCGATCAGGGCGATGCGGCGCACGCCAGCGTCGGTGGCATCAAGGCGAGGCAACAGGGCAAGGATGTCGGGGTTGTCGGTCGTTCGGTCAGTCATAGCGCGATCCGTAGCGGTGGGTGGTCGGTGGCAGGCAGGCCCAACGGGGTCAGGCGCGGCAGTTCGCGGCCTTCCTCGTGGCGCAGCAACGCCAGGCAGTGACGCTTGAGGTGGGTGAATTCAGGGGTGGTCAGCAGGCGGGTGCGGCGTGGCCGCGCAAAGTCCAGGCGCATGTCTTCGATAAAGCGACCGGGGCGCGGGCTCATCACCAGAATACGGTCGGCCAGGAACAGCGCTTCGTCGATATCGTGGGTGACGAACACCACGGTGGTACGGATGCTTGCCCAGATATCCAGCAACAGCTCCTGCATGCGTGCACGGGTTTGCGCATCCAGGGCGCCGAAGGGTTCATCCATCAGCAATAGCCCCGGGCGGTTGATCAGCACCCGGGCAATTTCGGCCCGTTGCTGCATACCGCCTGACAGCTGGCTGGGCCAGCGCCCGGCAAAGTCGGCCAGCCCTACCAGTTGCAACATTTCGCGTGCTTGCCGGTGACGTTCGGCCCGGCCCAGGCCCTGCATCTTCAGGCCGAAGGCCACGTTGTCGAGCACGCTTCGCCAAGGCAGCAAGGTGTGATGCTGGAATACCATGCCACGCTGCGGCGACGGACCGGAAACGGGCTGGCCGTCCACCTTCAACTGGCCGCCGCTGGGCACCAGGTGCCCGGCCAAGGCGCCGAGCAACGTTGACTTGCCACAACCAGAGGGGCCGAGGATGCAGACAAACTCGCCAGGCTCTACGGCAAAGTCCAAGCGCTGCACCGCCTCGAACGCGTCGCTGCCGTGCCCCAGGTGTATCGACAGGCCATGCCCTTCGATACGCCCTGGCGCAAGTTGAAAGCTGTTCATCACCCGGCCCTCCGAGTGCGGTACCAGGGCGTGGCCAGCTCGCCGATGCGCTTGACCAGGGCACTGCTACCCATGCCCAGCACGCCGATCAGCAGCATGCCGACGATGATGTCCGGGTAGTTTTGCAAGGTGTAGGACTCCCAGGTGTAGTAGCCGATGCCGAACTGCCCGGAAATCATCTCGGCAGTGACCAGACAGAACCATGAAGTCCCCATGCCGATGGCCAGGCCTGTGACGATACTGGGCAACGCCCCAGGCAATACCACTTCGCGCAGGATCGCCCAGCGCCCGGCACCGAGGCTGCGCGCCGATGCCACCAGCCGCGGGTCGACTGCCTCCACGCCGTGCACGGTATTGAGCAGGATGGGGAACAACGCGCCGGTGAACGTGATGAACACCATCGACAGTTCCGACGACGGGAACATCAGGATCGCCAGCGGAATCCACGCCACCGCCGGAATCGGCCGTAGCACTTCCAGCGGCGGCAGCAGGGTGTCTTCAGCCCATTTCGAGCGGCCGATCAGCAACCCCAGGGCCACGCCAGTCAGCGCCGCAGTGGCATAACCGGCAAATACCCGCGACAGGCTGCTACCCAGGTGCGCCAGCAGCGTGCTGGAGGTCAGCAATTGCCAGGCAGCTTCCAGCACCGCCTTGGGTGTGGGGACATAGGTGAACGTCAGCAGACCGACGTCCAGCTTCACGCTTGCCGCCAGTTGCCAGAACAGCAGGCAGGCCAGCAGCGAAGCCAGGCGCAGCGGCCAGCGCTTGAGGTTGCGGGTCATGTCGGTGGCTCCCGGTCAGCGCTGGGCGACCAGCTTCTGGTTGGCACTGACGAAGTCCAGCGCCTCGCCACCATGGGCCTTGGCGTACTGCTCGGCTTGGTCCTTGAGCAGGAACGCCGCCAGTTCGCCGTCGCCGTTGCGCACGAACCAGGCCTGGTTGGCCAGCAACTTGATCCCGCTGTCGGCGGCCTGGGCGTAGATGGCGCGGATGTCCTTGCCTTCCTGCTCCAGTTGGGCCAGGGCGCCCAGGGCCGCTTCTGGCGACGCGTAGTGGCGTACCTTGTCTTCACCACGCACCCAGACCTGTGCCAGGCGGCTGAAATCGGTGATCGGCTTGCCGGTCAGCGCATCATTGGCTTTGAGCGGTAACGGGTCGTAGTTCTTCAGCGCCTTGTCGTAATCCAGCCCAGCTTCCTTGAAGGCCCCGCGGATGTACTGGTCGTCGATGAACTTGTCGGTGTCCAGACCACGGTCGGTCTTTTTCAGCAGTTTGAGCGTATCGATGGACGTTGCGACTGCCTGGCGATATTCAGGCTTCCAGGTCAGGTCGCGGGTCTGCAGGCCGAGCGGGCCATGGAACAGGTAATTGACCTCGGCTTCGATCCCCGTGACCTTCTCGATCAATTCGCTGTACTTTTCAGGCTCCGCAGCTATCAAGCGGTCGGCTTCAAGGCTGGCGCGCAGGTAGGCGGTGACCACTTCCGGGTACTTCTTCGCGTAGTCGGCATCGACCAGGGCACCATGGAACGTCGGTGCGTTGGCCTGGGCGCCGTCATAGATCTTGCGGGCAAAACCCCGGTTGGGGAACAGCTCGGCGAACGGCACAAAGTCGGCGTGGGCCTCGATGCGGTTGCTGCGCAGGGCGGAACCGGCGATCTCCGGCGCCTGGGCGATGATCCGCACATCCTTCTGCGGGTCCCAACCCTGGGCTGCGACGGCGCGCAACAGCATGCCGTGGGCAGTGGAAGCAAACGGCACCGAAATGGTCTTGCCCTTGAGCTCCGCCAGCGACTGCACGCTGGACGCGGCGGGCACGACGATGCCGTTGCCGCTGCCATGCACGCTGCCTGACAGCACACTGATGAACAGGCTGCGCTTGCCGGCATCCAGGTGGGCAACGCCGTTGAACGACCCCGGGAAGTCGGCCATGGCGCCGAAGTCGAGTTTGCCGGCGACCATTTCGTTGGTCAGCGGCGCACCGCTGGTGAAGTTCTTCCATTCGATCTGGTAGGTGGCATCCTTATACTTGCCGTCGTGCGGCAGGTACTTGTCCAGCAGGCCCAGCTCACGTATCAGCAGGCCGCCGGTGGCGCAGTTGATGGTGGTGTCCTGGGTGCCGATCGCGATGCGGATGGTTTCGGCGCTGGCGTTCAGGCCAGTGAGCGCCAGCGCGAGGCCGGCCACGGTTGCTGCAAGGCGCATGGGTATTTCCCCTCGAATCGTTATAAGAGTTGGCGTCGTCTCCGCCCCCGGCTTGGGTGGTGGGAAACGAGGGGCACAGCAGGAGGGCGTCCGGGGGTTGACCGGATGGCAGGATGAATCAGCGGAGCAGGTACGGAATGTCGACCTTCACCGCGCCAGTGGGGCAATCCTTCTCGCAGGGCATGCAGTACCAGCATTCATCGAAGGCCATGTAGGCCTTTTGCGTGGCTGGGTTGATCGCCAGCAGGTCCATGGGGCAAACCTCGACGCACACGGTGCAGCCTTTTTCGGCGATGCATTTGTCTTCGTCGATGGTGACCGGGGCGCTGCTGCGAAAGAAGATTTCTTGCGGCTGGTAGGCCATTTCACGGAGTCCTTGGGGCCTGTGGCCCTCGTTCTGTTTTTTGCAGAGGCTGATGGCCTCATCGCCGGCAAGCCAGCTCCCACAGGAGGGTGCAGACTTCACCGCCGATGCAGTACCTGTGGGAGCCGGCTTGCCGGCGACTGGGCTGTGAAGCAGCCCCATTCACGCTGCATCAGCCTTCACCCGCAACCGGTCATAAGCGGTCTGCTCATCGGCTTCCAGGGCAATCAGGTAGGGTTCGACAGCCTTCTTGAAACTGGTCATTTCACCGTTCTCACCTTTTTTCAGGTGGCAATGGCAAAACCACTCGCCATCGTTGCGCTCAGGGAAATCCACCCGGTGGTGGTACAACCCCCACCGACTTTCCTCGCGGAACAGCGAGGCGCGCGCCGCCATCTCGGCGCAGTCGCGAATCACTGACACTTCCATCGCACGCATCAGTTCATGAGGGTTGCTGGCTTTCATCTGCTCAAGGTCACGCTCGATCTCGGCAAAGCGCGCCAGGCCAATTTCCATCTTCTTGGTCACCTTGGGCGGCTGCAGGTAATCGTTGACCATGCGCCTGAGCTTGTACTCGACCTGGGCGGGCGGCAGGCCATGCTCACGCTGCAGCGGGGCAAACACCCGCGCGCGCTCGCGCTCCACCTGTGCGGCATCAACCTCGGCGAGTTCGCGCCCGGCCACGTAGTGCGCGGCGTTTACGCCGGCGAACCAGCCATAGGTAAAGGCGCCGAGCATGTAGTTGTGCGGCACCGCAGCCATATCGCCTGCGGCATACAACCCTTTGACGCTGGTTTCGGCCTTTTCATTGACCCACACGCCGGATGCCGAATGCCCGGAGCAAAAACCGATTTCGGAGATGTGCATTTCGACCATGTGCTGGCGATAGTCGGTGCCACGCCCGGCGTGGAACTGGCCACGGCTGGGGCGCTCGTTGCTGTGCAGGATCTCTTCGATATTCTGGATGGTCTCTTCGGCCAGGTGATCAAGCTTGAGGAACACCGGGCCATTGCCGCCTTCGAGCTCCTGGTGGAACTCCCACATCATCTGGCCGCTCCAGTAGTCGCACTCGATGAAGCGCTCACCCTTGCTGTTGGCGGTGTACCCACCCAGCGGACCGGTAACGTAGGCACAGGCCGGGCCGTTGTAGTCCTTGATCAGCGGGTTGATCTGGAAGCACTCGAGGTTGGCCAGCTCGGCACCTGCATGGTAGGCCATGGCGTAACCGTCGCCGGCGTTGGTCGGGTTCTCGTAGGTACCCATCAAATAGCCTGACGACGGCAGGCCCAGCCGCCCGGCGGCGCCACAGGCCAGGATCACCGCCTTGGCCCGCACCACGCGAAACTCGCCGCTGCGGCAGTCGAAGCCCAGCACACCCGCGGCGGCGCCTTCGCCATCGAGCAGCACACGGGTGCAGACCATACGGTTGCTGATCTCGACCCGGGCACGCTTGAGCTGGCGGTACAACACCTTCTTGATGTCGTGCCCTTCGGGCATGGGCAACACGTAGGCGCCCATGTGGTGAACCTTTTTCACCGCGTAGTCGCCCGTCTCGTCCTTCTCGAACTTCACGCCCCAGCGGTCGAGCTGCTCGATGGTTTCAAAACTGTGGGTAGCGTAGGCATGCACCGTGGCCTGGTTGACGATACCGTCATTGGCTACGGTGATTTCCTTGGTGTACTGCTCGGGGGTGGCGTGGCCGGGGATAATGGCGTTGTTCAGCCCGTCCATGCCCATGCTGATCGCGCCGCTGCGCTTGACGTTGGCCTTGTCCAGCAGCAGCACGCGCAGGCTTTTGTCCTGCTCCTTGGCCTTGATCGCCGCCATTGGCCCGGCGGTGCCGCCACCGATGACGATGATGTCGTAGTCCTGGGTCTGGATGCTCATGCCTTGCCCCCCTTCTGACGGTCAATGCGCAGGCGGTACTGGAAGGCATCGCCGCGGTAGTAAAGGTGTTCGAAGTCCAGTGGCGTGCCGTCGGCAGCATGGGTCAGGCGCTCGATGCGCATGATCGGGGAGCCTTCTTCAACATCCAGGGCCTGAGTCAGGTCGCTGTCGGCCAGCACCGCATCGATGGCCAGGTCGGCATGGCCAAGGGCGATGCCACAGTCGTTTTCCAGCAACAGGAAGATGTCGCGGGTGACCAGGTCGGCCTTCTCCAGTTTTTCGCCGACAGCCTTGGGCAGCCAGGTCAGTTCAAGCGATACCGGCTCGCGGTTGATCAGCCGCACCCGGCGGATCTCGGTCACCAGGCTGCCCTCCTCGACCTGCAGCCGGGCGGCCACCAAAGCGTTGGCCGGCACATGGCGCAAGCTACGCAGGCGGTTGATCACCTCGTAGCCCATCTGCGTCATCGACTCACCCAGGCCCTGCAGGGTACTGACGTTCTGGAACGCCTTGGGCTTGGCGACGAATGTGCCTTTGCCGTGGATCTTGAAGATCAACCCTTCCTTCTGCAGGTCGCCCAGCGCCTGGCGCACGGTGATGCGGCTGACGTCGAAAGCCTTGCCCAGCTCGCTTTCAGACGGCATGCGGCTGTGCGGTGGATAAGTGCCGTCGAGGATGCGCTCGCGCAGCAGTTCCTTGAGCTGGGTGTAGAGCGGTACCGGGGACAGGGGGAGCAGTTCGGCCATGGGATCTCTTCGCTGATCGGTTACTTGTTATAACAAGTTGTGACCAGAGGATAGTGGGCATAAACCGGCTAGCGGAAATATTCATTTCGCATATGGATAGATGAAATCCTGGTTGTCGGTGCTGGCAACAGAGGAAAAAAGGCCACAGATCAAGGCGATGGACGCCACCGATTCAGATGGGTATCATGCGTGCGCGTTGCACTCGTAGCTCAGCTGGATAGAGTACTGCCCTCCGAAGGCAGGGGTCGTGGGTTCGAATCCCGCCGAGTGCGCCATATCAAAAAAGCCCTGGGCCTTGGCCCGGGGCTTTTTCGTTTGTGCGACATGTCGCGTTTCTGGTACTCCCGTGCCACGGGTCATTGGTGTTAGCGTGGGCGTCTTCCCGTTTTCTGACGGGTAACCCATGACAATGACTGGCGAAGGAATGCGCGCAACCATGCACCTGAAAAAACTCACCGCCACCACCCTGCTGCTGGCCAGCATCGGCCTGTTCACCCAGCCGGCCCAGGCCAACCTCTCCCAACAGCAGTCCGCTGCCATCGTCAAAGCCTTCGACGGCAGCAACCCAAGCGACTTCAGGCAGTTCCTCGACAAGCTCAAAGGCAGCGAGCAAGCCAAGGCCGACAACCTTGAGGCAACCCTCGATGCCTACCTGGCCAACAAGCCATTGGCCGCCGAGCAACAAGACGAAATCAACCGCCTGCTCGGCCTGTATACCCGCATCAAGTATGGCAAGGCCGCTACCGAAACCCTGCGCGAGCTGGTAGCCATCCCCACCTTCAACATCGAGGGTACGCCGCAGTACGAGAACCCCGAGTTCCTCAAGATTGCCGACAAGATCAAGGCCCTGGCCGACAGCTTCGGCCTGGCCTTCCGCAACATCGACAACCGGGTGTACGAGATTTCGCTCGGCAGCGGCAAGGAAGTGATCGGTATACATGCCCATGCCGACGTTGTGCCGGTCAACCCGGACAACTGGAAGCTGGCCGACGGCACCCGCCTGGACCCGTTCAAAGTCACCCTGGTGGGCGACCGCATGTACGGTCGCGGCACCGAAGACGACAAGAACGGCATTGTGGTGGCAATGTACGCGTTGAAAGTGGCCAAGGACGAAAACCTGCCACTCGCCCGGCAGTTCAAGCTGCTGATCGACACCACCGAAGAAACCAGCGGTGATGCCATCCCCTACTACTTCGAACGCAACCCTACCCCCGATTACAACCTGGCCCTGGACGGCGGCTACCCGGTGGTGATCGCCGAGAAAGGCTACGGCACGGTCATGGCCAGCTTCAGCAAGCGCCAGGCCAGCGGCAAAGGTGCTGAAATCGTCAACCTGACCGGCGGCCTGGCCACCAATCAGATCCCGACCACATCGGTAGCCACCCTGAACGCCGACAACCCTGCACAGCTGGCCAAACACCTGCAGCAGGCTGGTGCCAAATATGTGAAGCAGCATGGGGGCGACTTCAGCATCGACGCCACGGCCGATGGCAAACAGGTACTGCTCACCGTGACCGGTGTTTCTGCCCACTCCTCGGAACCGGAGTCCGGGGTCAACCCGGTGGCGCGCATGCTCGACTTCATCAATGGCCTCGGCCAGCAGGTGCCGCTCAAGCACAACCACTTCACCGACGCCGCCCGCTACGCTGCTGACAACTGGGGCCTGGACTACCTGGGGAACAAACTGGGCGTGGCGTTCAAGGACGCGTTCATGGGCCCGCTGACTGCATCGCCAACCTTTGTAGGGGTGGATGACAAAGGCCTGAAACTGGCGGTGAACCTGCGCATTCCCAAGGGCAAGCCGATTGCCACGATCAAGGACGAGCTGGTTGGCAAGCTGGGCAACTGGACCCATAAGAGCCATATCTCGGTGGCATTCGACTACAGCCTGGATGAGCCGATGTACCGCAACCCCGAAGGCGAGTGGGTCAAGGCCCTGCTGGCTGTAGCCAGCGAGAACCTGGGCATGAAGCATGAGTTCGGTACCTCGGCCGGTGCAACCTCGGTGCACGACCTGCCCAACGGCGTGCAGTTCGGCCTTGCCATGCCGGATGTGAAATACACCGGGCACAACGACAATGAGTTCAAGACCGTAGAGCAGTTCATGCTGGACCTGCAGGTAGTGAGCGAAATGGTGGCGCGGATCGGGCAGATGCCGAAGCTTTGATAGGCAGGGCCGGCCTTCGCGGCTTTAGCCGCGAAGGCCGGCACAGGCGGACCCCCATGACGTTTTTCAATCGACTCCATGCCGTTTCCTGCATTGCCGTGCAGAGCGCCGTGCCGGATGCTTTAGTTACTCCGAGACAGCGCTTTTTTCACCCGCAGAGGCCCGTATGAAGACCGTCGAACAAATCCTCAAGACCAAGTCCCAGCACCAGACCGTATACACCATCGGCCCGGATGACTCGGTGCTTGACGCCCTGAAAATGCTGGCGGAGAAAAACGTCGGTGCGTTACCCGTGGTCGAGGGCAACCAGGTGGTGGGTATCGTCAGTGAACGGGACTATGCGCGCAAACTGGTACTCAAGGGCCGCTCTTCCGCCGCCACCCCGGTGCGCGAAATCATGAGTGCACCCGTGGTCACCGTGGAGCCAAAGCAGAAGCTCGATTTCTGCATGAACCTGATGACCGACCGTCACCTGCGTCACCTGCCGGTGGTCGACAACGGCAAACTGCTCGGCCTGCTGTCCATCGGCGACCTGGTCAAGGAAACCATCACCGAACAGGCCAGCCTGATTCGGCAACTGGAGCAGTACATCCGCGGCGAATGACGCCCCTCAATGGTAGGCGCGCTCAAGCTCATCCAGTTGATGGTCGAAGCTGCGAAGGCGTGCCGACCAGGTGTACACCAGCACTTCCAGGTCACGGTTGACCACTGCAGTATTGCCATGGCCACTGCAGGTGGGCTCGCCCAGGTCCAGCTGGTAGCGTTCACGGGCCATGGCCTGGGCCACGCTGGACAGGTCGCGGGCATTGGCCAGCCAATGGTGATGGTGGTCATGGATTTCACGGTCGAGCACCCGGCACTGGCGCTTCAAGGCATCAAGGCTCTGCTCCAGCGGTGTCCCCTTGAGCTCGCCCATGACTTCTTCGAACGTGCGGCCGGAATGCCAGTAGCTGCCCCAGAAATAGCGGTCGAATACCGTCTCGACGCGGCGTAGTGCCACCTTGGTGTTCCAGATGGTCAGCAACGTTCGCCCCTGAATCACTTCGCGCTTGTTCAGGTGCAACTGCTGCCAGGCGATCCAGGTCAGCGCCACCAATACCACCGCCACGGTGACAGCCGCAGCCGCATACAGGAAGTGCACCGCCTGGTTCATCTGTTGCGTCTGCCTGATGCCATAGAAGTAACTGGCCGTCAGGGTGCCCAGGATCGTCACGGAGCACCAGAAGCCTGGTGCATAGGGATCTTTCATCGCGCTATCCCCTTATTGTTTTCCTGAGCATAGCAACGGCCAATCACACGTCAGGTGCCGCTCGGCGCTTTATTTTTTGCGGGGATGCAGCGCTTCGTTCAGCTGGTCGATCATGGGTATCCAATCAGCGTCGGCGGTGTAGCTTTCCTTGAGAAAAGCGCGTTGAGAGTCGTTCCAGAATGGCGCGTCCACCAATTTCACATCCTCATCGAGCGGTGAATGGGTGGTGATGAAACGATCGATTTCTACCGGGTCGTCGGGAAGACCCAATTGTTTGAAAATTTCCGAAAATGGATGAATCGGCTTGTCCATGGTTCCTCCTGGGCACCAGTCTGGGCATCGACGACGCCAGACTGGTATAGGTTGAGAGCATCAGCACAGCTCGCGCACTTCGGCGTGCGGCACCAATTTCATGTACTGCTCCATGCTCATGTGGATCAGGTGATCGTGGTCACCCGCCTCCAGATAGACATCGCCCTGGCGTGTAAGACTCGGATCAAGCAACATTTTTATCTGGTAGGCGTCGCCAAGGGCCGGCACGGCGCCGCGCTCGCAGTCGCCGAACAGGCTCGGCAGGCCACTTTCGCGGGTCAGTTGCCAGGCCCCGGACATGCGCACCTTGGTCATGTCCAGATGCCGGTTGGCCGGTAGCACGGCCATGATGTAGTTGCCATGGCGGTCATCGAGCATCACCGACTTGGCCACCCGCTCGGCGGGTACGCCGGCCGTGCGCGCCGACTCAAGGCTGGTGGCCGAGTGTGGATGGGGAATGATGTCGTAGTCGCAGTTGGCCTTGTCCAGGCGGGCCTGCAGGGTCTTTGCCATACGCATGATGCACCTCCGGTTTCACCCCCAATCTGTAATTTTAGGCGGGGTAACGCCAACCAGGGCTAAACTTGTGTAATAGGGGCAAACGAGGTGACGACAGGTGATCGCCCGCTGCTGGCGCTGGCTGTTGCTGCTGTTACTGCTTGGCATCACGCCAGGTGGCCAGGCAGCGCCCGGTGCAGTGTGGGTGCTGGGCATCGATGATGCCATCGGGCCGGCCAGCGCCGACTACCTGATTCGCAGCCTCGGGCAGGCCCAGGCACAGGGCGCGCAACTGGTGGTGATCCGCATGGACACCCCCGGTGGCCTGGACAGCGCCATGCGTCAGATGATCAAAGCGATTCTCGCCAGCCCCGTGCCGGTTGCCACTTACGTCGCCCCGAGCGGTGCCCGCGCTGCCAGCGCCGGCACCTATATTCTCTACGCCAGCCATGTCGCCGCGATGGCCCCCGGGACCAACCTGGGTGCTGCCATGCCGGTGCAGATCGGCGGCCCCCCAGGTGCGCCCAAAGACGACAAGGCCAAGGGCAGCGATGATGAAACCCCGGCACGCAAGCAGGTTAACGACGCCACTGCGTATATTCGCGGCCTGGCGCAGCTGCGCGGGCGCAATGCTGACTGGGCGGAGAAGGCCGTGCGCGAGGCCGTCAGCCTGCCTGCCAGCGAGGCCTTGCGGCTGAATGTGATCGACCAGGTCGCCGATGACCTGCCCGCCCTGCTGCGCAAGCTCGATGGCAAAACGCTGGTGGTCGCTGGCCAGCCACGCCAGCTGCACACCGCCAGTGCCAGCCTGGTGGAGCACCTGCCGGATTGGCGCACACGGGTACTGGCGGTCATCACCAACCCCAGCGTGGCGCTTATTCTGATCATGATCGGTGTGTACGGGCTGCTGTTCGAATTCATGAGCCCCGGGTCTACGGTGGGTGGTGTGGTCGGTGGTATCTGCCTGCTCTTGGCACTTTACGCTCTACAACTGTTACCGGTGAGCTTCGCCGGGGTGGCGCTGATCGTGCTGGGTATCGCCTTCATGATCGCCGAAGCCTTTCTGCCCAGTTTCGGCGTGGTCGGTTTTGGCGGCATCGTGGCCTTTGTGGTCGGCGCGCTGATCCTGATCGATACCGATGCACCCGGTTTCGGCATCCCGCTGGCCTTGATAGGCACCCTGGGAGTGCTTTCGGCGCTGCTGATCGGCGGCGTGCTGGGCATGGCCCTCAAGGCACGTCAACGGGCACTGGTCAGCGGTGACGCCGGCCTTGTCGGCAGCCTGGTTCCCGTCACCCAGGTGATGGCAGGCAACCCGCTGCGTGGCGTCGTGCTGGCCCAAGGCGAGCAATGGCAAGTGCAGTGCGCAACGCCGCTGCAAGCTGGTCAGAACGTGCGGGTGACCGCACGCCATGGCGTGATGCTGGACGTGAGCCCCGCCGCGCCTGCGGTGCAAGGAGAATGACCATGTTCATGCAAGTTGGTTTTGGTGCCGTGCTGATCGTGCTGGCGATGCTGTTGCTGTCGGCGTTTCGCATCCTGCGCGAGTACGAGCGCGGAGTGGTGTTTCAGCTGGGGCGCTTTTGGCAGGTAAAGGGGCCGGGGTTGATCCTGTTGATCCCGGTGATCCAGCAAATGGTGCGGGTCGACCTGCGCACGGTGGTGCTGGATGTACCACCCCAGGATGTAATCACCCGCGACAACGTCTCGGTCAAGGTCAACGCGGTGCTCTACTTCCGCGTGCTCGACCCGCAAAAGGCGATAATCCAGGTGGAGGACTTTCTGGTAGCGACCAGCCAGTTGGCCCAGACCACGCTGCGTGCGGTGCTGGGCAAGCACGAACTGGATGAGCTGCTGGCCGAACGTGAGCAACTGAACGGGGACATTCGCCATGTGCTGGACGCGCAAACCGACGCCTGGGGCATCAAGGTGGCCAACGTCGAGATCAAGCATGTCGACCTCAACGAATCGATGGTACGCGCCATCGCCCGGCAGGCTGAAGCCGAACGCGAACGGCGGGCCAAGGTGATCCATGCCGAGGGGGAGTTGCAGGCGTCAGAGAAGCTGATGCAGGCGGCGCAAATGCTGGGCAAGGAACCGGGGGCAATGCAGTTGCGCTATATGCAGACGCTGGGGGCTATTGCGGGGGACAGGACCTCGACCATTGTCTTCCCGATGCCGGTGGACTTGCTGACAGGGTTGGTAGACAAGCAGAAATAGGGCTGGGGCCCGGACCAGGCCCCAGCGGTCTGTCAGAGAGGTGCGCGGCGCAGGGTCGCCAGGAAAGTGGCCGCACCAATGAACAACCCGGCAAAAGTCCGGTTGAGGCGCTTCTGCTGCTTGGCCGTACGCAGCAGGCGCAACACCCGCGAAGCCAACCCGGTGTACCCCGCCATCACCAGCATGTCCACGCTGATCATCGTCACAGTGATCGCCACATACTGCGGCAACAGCGGTGCATGCGGATTGATGAACTGCGGCAGCACTGCCAGCATGAACACCAGCGCCTTGGGGTTGCTGACGTTGACCAGGAACCCGCGGAACACCAGGCTCAGCGGTTTGCCGATAGGGCGAACACCGGACTCATCGGACATGTCCATCGGCAAGGCGCGCCATTGCTTGTAGGCCAGGTAGACGAGGTAGGCAACGCCGAACCATTTGATGACCTGGAAGGCCGTAGCCGAGGCGGCCAGGATGGCGCCGACGCCGGCGGCAATGATGGCGATTTGCACAATCAGGCCCAGTTGCAGGCCCAGGGCGTTCCAGTAGCCACGCCAGAAGCCGTATTGCAGGCCGCTGGACATCGAGGCAATCGCCCCGGCACCGGGTGACAGGCTGATCACCCAACAGGCGGCAAAGAAGCCCAGCCATACTTCCATCGACATCACACACCTCGCTCGAACATTTGTTGCAAAGCGTTAAGCTAAGGTTTTGGTGAAAAAATAACCAGCGATTTCTGAGGGATTTTTGGGGCCTGTGCCGGCCTCTTCGCGGGCGCGCCCGCTCCCACAAGTACAGTGCAGTTTCAGACCCTGCGGGATACCTGTGGGAGCGGGCATGCCCGCGAAGGGGCCAGTACAGGTTCAGTCAGCTTCGGCAGCTGTTTCTTTGTGCAAGGCCTGCACCTCAGCCCCGCGCCAACGCCGTACCGACTTCTGGAAGAACTGGCTATTGGGCACCTGCACCAGCGCCCCGCCCGCATCGGGCATTTCCAGCAAGGTGGTAAACAGCAGGTTGATGGCGATCACCCGGCCTTTCACCCCCGGCTTGTCCAGCGTGTCGACCAGCTCGACCACATCACCGATGCGAAACGGCCCGACCGTGAAGATCAGCACCGCGCACAGCAGGTTGGACAGCACGCTCCACATGGCGAAGAACGCCACCGCCGCCACCGCGACAAAGCCGGACAACGCCGTCCACAGCACGGTCGCCGAAACGCCCAGGCGCTCGAGCACGAACAGCAGCGCGCTGCCCATGATCAGCCAGCGCAGGCCACCACGCACCGGTACCAGCAGTTCTGGCGGCAGCGGGTAACGCTGGCCCAGGCGGCTCAACCCACGCGCAACGATGCGCTGCAGGACGAAAGCCGCGACCAGGATCAACAGAATCTGCAAGCCCAGCCAGAACGTGTCCATCCATTGCCCTGGCAGCAGCGAACGCAGTTCCTCCATCAGGACAGCGCCTCGAGTTCGGCCTGCATGCTTTCGAGGGTTTCCAGCGCTTCCATCCAGGCTTCTTCCAGCTCACCTTCGCGTTGCTTGAGCTTGGTCTGGCGCGCCAGCAGGTCACGCAACTCGTCCTTGCGCGCCGCCTCGTAGAGGCCACCGTCACCCAGCGCGGTCTCGATCTCGGCCAGTTGCACATGCACCTGGTTGAGCTCGGTTTCCAGCTTGTCGGCAGCCTTCTTGTGCGGTGCCAGTTGCTGGCGCAAGGCCGCGGCAGCTTGACGCTGGGCTTTCTTGTCGGTCTTGTCCGGGTTGACCGGGGCGGTACTGACCGGCGCACTGCGCTGGCGGTACTCGACCAGCCAGCGGCTGTAGTCGTCCAGGTCTCCGTCGAAGGTTTCGACCTTGCCGTCGGCCACCAGCAAAAAGTCGTCGGTCGTGCTCTTGAGCAGGTGACGGTCGTGAGACACCACCACCACGGCACCGGCAAACTCCTGCAACGCCATGGTCAGCGCCAGGCGCATTTCCAGGTCAAGGTGGTTGGTTGGTTCATCGAGCAGCAGCAGGTTTGGCCGTTCCCAGGCAATCAGCGCCAGCGCCAGACGGGCCTTTTCGCCACCGGAAAAGTTCACAACCGGCTCGTCGGTGCGAGCGCCATGGAAGTCGAAGCCACCGAGGAAGTCGCGCAGGGTCTGTTCGCGCTCGGTGGGGGCAATACGCTGCAGGTGCAGCAGCGGGCTGGCCTTGTCGTCCAGCGAGTCCAGCTGGTGCTGGGCAAAGTAGCCAACAGCCAGGTTCTCGCCACGTACCAGGCGGCCGGACAACGGCTCCAACTCACCCGCAAGGTTCTTGATCAGGGTCGACTTGCCGGCGCCGTTGGGCCCGAGCAGGCCAATGCGCGCACCTGGGGTGAGCTGCAGCTTGACCTTGTCGAGGATGGCCGTGTCGCCATAACCCAGGCGGCCTTCGGACATGCTCAGCAACGGGCTGGAGATTTTCTGCGACTCACGGAAGACGAAGTCGAACGGCGAGTCGACATGCGCCGCCGACAGCTCCTCCATGCGCTCCAGGGCCTTGATCCGGCTTTGTGCCTGGCGGGCCTTGGTGGCCTGGGCCTTGAAACGGGCGATGTACTTTTCCATGTGCGCGCGCTGCGCCTGCTGCTTCTCGTAGGCCTGCTGCTGCTGCGCCAGGCGTTCGGCACGGGTGCGCTCGAAGGCGGTGTAACCACCCTTGTACAGGTTCAGCTTGCGCTGTTCGACGTGCAGCACGTGGTCGACCACCGCGTCGAGGAAGTCACGGTCGTGGGAGATCAGCAACAGTGTGCCGGGGTAGCCTTTGAGCCAGTCTTCCAGCCACAGGATGGCGTCGAGGTCCAGGTGGTTGGTGGGCTCGTCGAGCAGCAGCAGGTCGGACGGGCACATCAGAGCCTGGGCCAGGTTCAGGCGCATCCGCCAGCCGCCGGAAAAGTCGCCGACGCGGCGGTCCATCTGCTCGTTGGTGAAGCCCAGCCCAGCCAGCAATTTGCGCGCGCGGGCATCGGCGGTATAGCCGTCGGCGCCTTCCAGCTCACTGTGCAGGCGCGCCAGGGCGGTGCCATCGTGCGCCTGCTCGGCCGCGGCCAGTTCGGCCTGGACCTTGCGCAGGCGCGCATCGCCGTCGAGCACATAGTCCACGGCCAGGCGGTCGAGGGTGTCGACCTCCTGACGCATGTGGGCGATGCGCCAGTCGCCAGGCAGCAGGCAATCGCCGCCATCGGGCGACAGCTCACCGCGCAGCAAGGCGAACAGGCTGGATTTTCCGGCGCCGTTGGCGCCGATCAGGCCGGCCTTGTGACCGGCGTGCAGGGTCATGTCGGCGCCGTCTAGCAAGCGCTGCGGACCACGCTGTAAAGTGAGGTTGGATAGTCTGATCATGATGGTCGCGGAGTCTACCAGCTTCCTCGGCCCATAGCGCGAGTGGAACCATGCACACCGACCTGTGGAATTACGCTTTGGCCCTGTATGCCAGGCCTGGCGTGGAAGCGGCCTGCCTTGAGCTACAGGCGCAGGGTGGCGATGTTTGCCTGCTGCTATGCGCAACCTGGCTGCAAGCACGTGCTGTGGCTGTGCTGGAGGAGCGCGTGCAAGCACTGCACGAAATGGCCGAGCCGTGGCAGCGCGAAGTGGTCACTCCACTCCGCAGCCTGCGCCAGCAATGGCGAGCGGCAGCGTTGGGAGACACGCAGCTGGCGTCGTTGCGTGAACAGGTGAAGGGGCTGGAGTTGCAGGCAGAAAGAACTTTGCTGGAGCGCTTGCAGGAATTCGCCCAAAAGTGGCCCGCAGGCTCCAGGGAGCCCACGGACGACTGGCTGGCCCGGCTGGCGCCGGCCCCTGTCGGACACCACCACGCGCTGGATCAGTTGCGCGTCGCGGCGACTGCGCTTCAGGACGCCGAAGAGGGTGCCTGAGCCGGGGTGCTGGCGGGTGCCGACGGCGCTGCCGACGAGGCCGGGTTGGCCGAGTTGGTTGCTGCAGCCGGGGTGCTGGCGGCTGGCGCAGCAGGTTTGGCGTCGGCTGGCTTGCTGGCAACAGGCTTGGCGGCAGCTGGCTTGGCGGCCGTGCGTGCTGGAGCCTTGGCAGCAGCTGGTTTAGCAGCGGATTTCGCGGCAGCAGCTTTGGCTGGCGCTGGCTTGGCGGCAGGTTTGACAGCGGCAGCAGGCTTGGCGGCAGCAGTGGCTTTGGCCGCTGGCTTGGCGGCAGCAGTAGCCTTGGCAGCTGGCTTGGCCGCAGGTTTGGCTGCAGCAGTAGCCTTGGCAGCCGGCTTGGCGGCAGGTTTAGCTGCAGCAGTAGCCTTGGCAGCCGGCTTGGCGGCAGGTTTGGCAGCAGCAGTAGCCTTGGCAGCCGGCTTGGCGGCAGGTTTGGCAGCAGCAGTGGCCTTGGCAGCTGGCTTAGCGGCAGGTTTGGCAGCAGCAGCGGACCTGGCAGCTGGCTTAGCGGCAGGTTTGGCAGCAGCGGTGGACCTGGCAGCTGGCTTAGCGGCAGGTTTGGCAGCAGCAGTGGACCTGGCAGCTGGCTTGGCAGCAGCAGGCTTGGTGGTTTTGGCGGCACGCAGGTCAAGGGCCTTGGCGGCTGCTTCGCGAACTTTGCCTACACCTTGGGCCAGCTTGAGGCTGTCCTGAGCGTCGCGCTTGAGTTGCTGGATATAAGTACGGGTCTGGGTTTGGCGTTCCTTGAGGGAATCGAGTAGCTCTTCAAGTTCGCCAACGGCTTTTTGCGCTTTGGTCTGCGCCTTGGCTTTACCCGCCTTGGCGGCATCCTGCAGTTTCAGGCGACCGGTGTGCAGTTTTTCCTGGGCCTTGCCACGCTGCTTTTCCAATTTGGCCAGCAGTTTTTCCGCATCAGCCAGCGCTTGCGAGCAGGCATCTTCCAAGTGTTCGAGCAGGCTGCCCGAAAGTTGCTGGAGCAGGTGTAACGGCGTACTTACTGGCTTCTTTTTGGCCGACATGGTTTACCTCCTGGCTGACGAGATTGCGGCTCATACTATGCTTCTGCTGCTACCGCCGCTAGGGCATGTTGACAGTAATATTTACGCCGCGTTGCATGCCTGGGCAAAGTTGTTATCTTGCAGCTGCGTGAAAGTGTAGTTGCTGAATTAATCATTGCTGATATTTGGGAGTCAGGGCATTGCCTCGATATCTTGTATTAGGTTTATGCCTGCTGGTGCCAGTTGCAATGGCCGACAGCAACGACCATGACCTTGCCTACAGCCTGGGAGCCAGCCTGGGTGAGCGCCTGCGCCAGGATATGCCTGGCCTGCAACTGGACGCACTGGTCGAAGGCCTGAAGCAGTCCTATCAGGGGCAACCCTTGAAGCTCGACAAGGCACGTATGCAAGCGGTGCTGCAGCAGCACGAAGCGAGGGAAGGTGACGCCGCCACGCAGAAGTTGCAGGCAGCCGAAACGCGCTTCATGGCCAACGAGCGTGGCCGTTATGGGGTACGCGAACTACCGGAAGGTGTGCTCTACAGCGAGCTGCAGCCAGGCACTGGCGCCCAGCCCAAAGCGGGCGGCAAAGTGCAGGTACGTTATGTGGGCAGGCTGCCGGATGGCTCTGTGTTCGACCAGAACCAGACGCCCCAGTGGTTCAGCCTGGACTCGGTGATCGAAGGGTGGCAGGTGGCCTTGCCAAGGATGCACGCCGGGGCCAAATGGCGCCTGGTAATTCCGTCGGCGCAGGCCTATGGCGCGCAAGGCGCGGGTGACCTTATCGCACCGTATACACCCCTGGTGTTCGAGATCGAATTGCTGGCGGTTGGCGACTGACGTCAACTCTCACGCCTGGACTGCTCCCTCTTCCTTGTGTGCGTTGTGCAGCACCTCGATCAGGCAGTCTTCAAGTTCGAAGCGCTCGTGCAACAGCCCGCCCAACTTGCCCAGCTTTTCGGCGAAGCGTTCGGTGTCCTTGCACTCACCCTTGGTGCATTGGTCATTGAAGGCCAGTGCGACCTGGGTACTGTCGTTGATCCGTGGGTTGAGTTCTTCAGCCAGCTTCAGCGCTTTCTCGTCTCCGAAAGCCTTGGCCTCGCTGACCAGCTGCTCGCAAACTTCGAAGTGCCACGCCGAAACGTAGTCGACCAGAAGTGCGCAAAAGTCTCCGTTGGTGTCCTTGTCGGCAAAGGCTGGCTTCAAATCGCGCAAGCCGCGGAAAGCCTGCACCAGTTGCCGGCGCTCCTCCAGCCAACGGTCGATCAGCTTGTGAACCCCACCCCAGCGTTCCTGGGCGTTCTGACAACTATCGAGCATGGCGATCTCTTCCCTTCTGGGTAGATGCCGCTGCACCCCGCACCACAACCGTGCGGCACAAAGGTGACATCAGCAGGACGGCATCGAGCAGTTGTATTTTCGGTATGCGTGCTGGGAGATTATTCCCACGCGTGCTGCCCATCAAGGTACGCAGCAGACAAAGTTCATACAAGTGTTTAATCCCCTGTTACATCACCATTGGTCGCGGTAATGACGTGGCCTTGCTTCAGGTCATGCTCGTGCCAGGGTGCGGAAACGATACGCCAGCAGGTAACTCAGGGGCAGCACCGCCAGAAGCAGGAAGGCCAACAGGCTCCACTCCGGTAACGTCAGGTCGAGAAAGCTCCAGGTCAGCGAGCTGCAATCAGGCCCACCCAGCAGCAATTGCCGTGCTGCCTCAGCCCAGGATTGCTCGAACACCCGCCCGATCGGCACCGGGCAAACATGAATGACACCCTCAGCGCCCTGCACCCAGACATGCCGTGCTGCCAGCAAAGCGCCCGCCAGCGAGCAGCCCAGTACCCCCTGCGCATAACGAACGGTACCCTGCGTGCCCGGTGCCTGCAGCACGGCTGCGAGGCACAGGAGCGCGTACACACCAAGCAACAAACGCTGGCTGAAGCACAATGGGCACGGCACCAGCCCCACTGTGGTTTCCAGGCGCAAAGACGCAACCAGCACCGCCAGTGCGACCAGGCAGGCAGGAAGGAAAAAGGTGCGCAAACGGGCCGGCAGCATGGACGTTGAAGATCCGCAAGAAGTGGTGACTTGAAACGGTAGAGGAAAGACACGCTTTGTTTCAAGGCACGACAACAACGACAAGTCCCTGAATCGCGTAGGAAATTTCCAGCGATGCAGTAGGAAGCACCTGAAGAAAGGGACTGCTGATAGCGCTGGCCGCAAGAGATAAATTACCCGCCCCCACAGCCCGCACCTTGGCGCGGGCTGTGGGGTGGGTCAGGCGCGTACGCCTTCTGGCAAAGGCAGCGCCAGCAGGCGTTCGTCCAGCAGGCCAAGGCCCTCCTGGAACAGCTGGTTGCTGCGCTCGGTCTCGCCAAGACCCGCGAGCAGGCGGGCCAGTTCGGCGCAAGCCTCGGGGTTGCGCTCCATGCGCAGGCTGCTTTCCAGGTAGTCTCGCGCCTTGCCCCACAGGCGGTTCTGCAGGCTCAGCCGGCCCAGGGTCAGCAGCAGGCTGGCATCTTGCGGGTGCTCTTTGAGCCAACCTTCAGCAGTTTGCAGCTGGCGCGCCGGGTCATCACCGCGCACCAGGCCGTACAGCCGGGCCAGGTGGCTTTCGTATTCACGCTTGAGGGCGGTGCGCAGCACTTGCTCGGCCTCGCCTTGGGCACCCACCTGGCGCAATTGCTCGGCGTAAGCCAGCACCAGTTGCGGCTCCTGGCGCTGGGCCGTGGTCAGCTGCTGCCAAGCGCGTTCCAAGGCCTGACGTGCAGTTTGCGCGTCCTCGCCACGGGTGGTGGCCAGGCTTAGGTTCTGGCCCCAGGCACGTTGCTCCAGGGCGGCCAGCTCGGCGGCCGGCAGCACCTTGCCCTTGCGCAGATCTGGCAGCAGGCGGATCAGTGCCGACCAGTCACCACGCTCCAGGTGCAGGCGCTGCAGCAGGCGCAGCACCTGGGTGTTGTGCGGGTGGCGCTCCTGCATGGCCAACAGGGTTTCCAGGGCGCCATCATTTTCACCACGGTCCATCTGCAACTGCGCATGGGTCAGGGCAATGGCCAGTTCTGCTTGCGGCTGACGCTCCAGGGCGCGCTCCAGCAGGTTGTCGCTGTCTTCGGTGCGGCCTTGCTCGTTGGCAGCGCGTGCGGCGCCGAGGTAGTACAGCAACGGTTGGCGCTCGGCCTCGGCGGCGCGTTGCAAGTGGCGTTGAGCACTGGCCCAGCGGCCCTCGGCAAGGTCAAGCTGGCCCTGTTCGATGGCCAGGCGAATACGCCGGCTGCGGTTACGCCGCGACCACGGGTTGACCACGCCGCTGGAGGTTAGCACCAGGCCGACCAGATAACGCAACAACCACAACAATGCGACCACGGCCAGCAGGCCGGCCAGGGCCGCCCACAGCCCCGATTGATAGCGGAAGCTTCCATAGGAAAGCAGTACGTAGCCGCTGTGTTTGGCGACCGCGATACCCAGCGCCGCGGCAATCACGATGGCCAGCACGGCCAGCAGGTAGACACGCTTCATGGCTTGCCCCCTTCAGCCTCGGCCGGCAGGTGACGGCGCTGAATGTAGGCCTGCACGGCCGCCAGGCTTTCGCTGAGGTCGGGGGTAACCACCGACACCGGCTGATCGGCCAAGGCATTGAGGCTGTCGAGCATGGCCTTGCTTTGCGGGTTGTCGGCGTTGAAGTTGGCCAGCAAGACGCTGCGAGCGTCGTCCAGCGCCTGGGTGTAGACCTTGGCGTCACCATTGAGGGCCGCCCACTGGGCCTGCTCGATGGTCAGGCTCAGGGCCAGGCGCAGCTGATTCAGCTGCTGCCCGGCCAGCAACGGCCGCACGTTTTCGTCAGCGTTGAAGTCGATCTGGAAGTACTTGGAGATTTCTGCCCACCACTGCGACAGCCGGCTGGCACCATCGCCGTCAGCGGTCAGGGCGCCCAGGGCATCGGCATTGCTGTCGAACTCGGGCGATTGCGCGCTCAGCTGCTGTACCTGCTCACGTTGAGCAGCCAGTTTCAGGAACAGGCCGGTACGGTCCGGTTGCTGGGTGCTGCTGAGCGTGGCCAAGCTGCGCGCCAGTTGCTCGCGGGCCGCGAAAGCACCCGGGTCACTCTGCTCGCGCAGGATCTCGTCGGCGCCTTCGACCAGTGCCTTGGCGCTGGTAATGTCCTGCAAGGCCGACAGGCGCAGGGTCGCCAGGCGTAGCAGGTGCTCGGCTTCCGCCAGGCGCCACTCCTTGCGGCTCTCTCCCAGCACGGTTTCCAGGCGCTGGCTGAGGCGCTGCTGGTCGCCCTGCAGCTGCGCCACCAGGCGCCGACGGTCTTCCAGCTCGCTGGCAGCCGGCAGGCTGGCCAGTTGCGCGCTGATCTGCTGTTCGCGCTGCTGCAGGGCTTCGGCGCGCTGGTTCAGCGCCTCGATGTGCTGGCCCTGATTGAACTCGCTGCCTTGCAGTTGACGCACCTGCCAGACACCCCAGCCACCTACCGCCACCCCGGCCGCACCCAGCAGCAAGGCCAGCGCTGCCAGGCCACTGCCGGAGCGCTTGGCAGGTGGGGCGGTGACGGGTTCCGCCGGCGCCTGTGCCGACGGCTGATCGTTATTGGACAAGACAGTCTCGCTCACGTATCCATCCTTTGCATGGGGGCGCATCGCGTTCAGCTTAGCGCCTTAAGAAGCAGGTGCAGCGCTGCGCTGCACGGCTGCCAGCAAGGCCGTGGCACTGGCGCCACGGCAATCCACAACCTGTTGGGCCCCGGCGGCCCTGGCCTGTTCGGCTACCCGCGGGCTGGGCACGAACAACGGCAGGCGTGCCAGCTGCGGCCAATCGGCGCCGGCCAGCTGCTGCAAATGTTCAAAACCCTGCCCACTGCTGACCACCAGGCCATTGAGGCGTTCCGCTTCGATGCGGCGCTTCAGGGTGCCTGCGGGGTAAACCGGCAGGCAGCGACGATACAGTTCCAGATATTCGACACTAGCACCTTGCTCGGCAAGACGCTCTGCCAGCAGTTCGCGACCTCCGACGCCGCGAACGACCAAGACACGCGCTGCGGGCACGGCAACTGCCTGAAGCAGGGCCGGTAGTGCCAGCAAGGTTTCGCTATCATCGCCACGCGACGGAGTGCTCACCGCCAGCCCGGCCCCTTGCAGCACCGCAGCGGTTGCCTCACCCACGGTGAACCAGCCTTGCCGAGGCGGCTGCGTGCCGGCTTTGGCCAGATGCTCAAGCAGCAACCGGGCAGCCGGCTTGCTGACCACGATGATCGCCTGAAAGCCATGCAGGCCCTCCAGAAGCAGTCGTTGCCGGGGCTCTGCGGTGACGGGCTCTATCGCCAGCAGCGGCAGGCAGCTGCTGCCCACCCCCGCTGCCGCCAGGCTTTGCGCCAGTGCCGCACAATCCTCGGCAGGCCGGGTCAGCAACAGGCGCCATTGGCTCACGGGTGGCCGGCCTCGCCGTAGACTTCCTTGAGGATGGCCTCGGCACCTTGGTCCAGCAGGTCTTCGGCCACCTGTACACCCAGGGTCTCGGCAGCAGCACGGGGGGCACGGGCATCGGCCACCAGCAGGGTACCGCCGCTAGGCTGGCCGACCAGGCCTCGCAGCCACAGCTGGTTACCTTCGAGTACCGCGTAGCAGGCGATCGGCACTTGGCAGCCGCCATTCAGGCGTTTGTTCAGGGCGCGTTCGGCCACCACCCGGTCGGCGGTGTCGGCATGGTGCAGCGGCGCCAGCAGTGCATGGATCTCGACGTCCGCGCTGCGGCACTCGATGCCTACCGCGCCCTGGCCCCCAGCTGGCAGGCTGTCGTCAACGCTGATGGTGGCGGTGATGCGGTCTTCGAAGCCCAGGCGGATCAGGCCGGCGGCGGCGAGGATGATGGCGTCGTACTCGCCGGCGTCCAGCTTGGCCAGGCGAGTGTTGACGTTGCCACGCAGAAAGCGGATTTGCAGGTCCGGGCGGCGCGCCAGCAACTGGGCCTGGCGGCGCAGGCTGGAGGTACCGACGATGCTGCCGGCAGGCAGCGCTTCAAGGCTGTCAAAGGTATTGGAAACGAACGCATCACGCGGGTCTTCGCGCTCGCAGATGCAGTACAGGCCCAGGCCTTCGGGAAAGTCCATGGGCACGTCTTTCATCGAATGCACGGCGATGTCGGCTTCGTTGTCCAGCAGGGCGGTTTCCAGTTCCTTGACGAACAGGCCCTTGCCGCCAATTTTTGCCAGCGGCGCGTCGAGCAGCTTGTCACCACGACTGACCATGGGCACCAGGGTCACCAGCAGACCGGGGTGGGCCTGCTCGAGGCGGGCTTTGACGTATTCGGCCTGCCATAGGGCCAAGGCACTTTTACGGGTGGCAATGCGGATTTCGCGAGTGGACATGGAACGCCCCGATCCAGAGAAATGCCGCCGATGATAACAGCATCTCCTTTATCGCTTGCAGATGTGGATCAGTTGAGGGCCTCTTCGCGGCTAAAGCCGCTCCCACAGGGTGAAGTGCCGCTCTCCAGGCCTACTCAACCTGTGGGAGCGGCTTTACCCGCGAACAAGGGCGCAGCCCTTGCCATACGGGCACCGTATCAGAGGGTCTGCATCATCTTGCGCACGCCGGCTACATGCCGGCGGCTGACGGTCAGGGCATCGCCGTCCAGGCCTTTCAGGTACAGTTGAAAGTGCCCCAGCGGGGTGCGCTGCAGGCGTTCGATACGCTCGCGGGCGACCAGCGCATTACGGTGGATGCGCACGAAGCGCTCGCCAAATTCGTCTTCCAGGGCTTTGAGCGGCTCGTCGAGCAGCACTTCCCCGGTTTCATGACGCAAGGTCACGTACTTGTGATCGGCAATGAAGTAGATCACTTGCGGCAAAGGGATCAACTCGATGCCTTTGCGGGTGCGGGCACTGATGTGGCTACGTGGGCCGCCGCCTTCATTGGCCGGCCGGGTAAGCGCCGCCAGCTGGGCGCGGTTGGGTTTTTCGGCCTTGCGCAAGGCATCGCGCAACGCCTGGGCCTGGAACGGCTTGTTCACATGGCTGAGGGTACTGTCCTTGAATGCCTCGGCACCGTATTCATCATCCCCGGTGCAAAACACCACCGCCGGCGGCGCCTCGCGTTCGCACAGGCGAGCAGCTACCTGCAGGCCATCCAGGCCTGGCAGACCGATGTCCAGCAGGACCACATCGGGCTTGAGGCTTTCGATCAGCGCTAGGGCCTCCTCGCCGTTGGTGGCGCTAGGCTCCAGCACGGTGTAACCCTCCAGTTCGCCGAGCAGCCGGCTGAGGCGTTCACGGCCTTGGGGTTCGTCATCAACGATCAGGACATTCATAATTGCGCTGGATTCCTGAATGAGTCTCGCACAGGTATAGCGTAGACAGGTGTGGTTCGAGCGACACTGCGGTCACGCTCTAGACCGGTGCGATGGCCAAAGATTCACTCGGACGGCAGATTCACCGCCAGTCCTTTGTCCAACTGTAGACGGTCCGTGGAACACTGCCGTTCATTCCTTAAAATCCTTCTCTGCCATTTTCCGGGCATTTCTGTCGACCGGCGCCCTGCGGCAGCCAGCCCAACCCTGCTATTATCGGCGCCACTTTTTCGTTCACGCCTGCAATGAGTGAATCCATGAGCACCGACAAGACCAATCAGTCCTGGGGCGGCCGCTTCAGTGAGCCCGTCGACGCCTTCGTCGCCCGTTTCACCGCCTCGGTCGATTTCGACAAGCGCCTGTACCGCCACGACATCATGGGTTCGATCGCCCATGCCACCATGCTGGCGCAGGTCGGCGTGCTCAGCGATGCCGAGCGCGACACCATCATTGATGGCCTGAAGACCATCCAGGGCGAAATCGAAGCCGGCAAGTTCGACTGGCGCGTCGACCTCGAAGACGTGCACATGAACATCGAAGCACGCCTGACCGACCGCATCGGCATCACCGGCAAGAAGCTGCACACCGGCCGCAGCCGCAACGACCAGGTGGCCACCGATATCCGCCTGTGGCTGCGCGACGAAATCGACCTGATCCTGGCCGAAATCACCCGCCTGCAGCAGGGCCTGCTGGAGCAGGCCGAGCGTGAAGCCGAAACCATCATGCCCGGTTTCACCCACCTGCAGACGGCCCAGCCGGTCACCTTCGGCCACCACCTGCTGGCCTGGTTCGAAATGCTCAGCCGCGACTACGAGCGCCTGGTCGACTGCCGCAAGCGCACCAACCGCATGCCCCTGGGCAGCGCCGCGCTGGCGGGCACCACCTACCCGATCGACCGCGAGCTCACCTGCAAGCTGCTGGGCTTCGAAGCCGTGGCCGGCAACTCGCTGGACGGCGTGTCGGACCGTGATTTCGCCATCGAATTCTGCGCCGCTGCCAGCGTGGCGATGATGCACCTGTCGCGCTTCTCGGAAGAGCTGGTGCTGTGGACCAGCGCGCAGTTCCAGTTCATCGACCTGCCGGACCGCTTCTGCACCGGCAGCTCGATCATGCCGCAGAAAAAGAACCCGGACGTACCAGAGCTGGTACGTGGCAAGAGCGGCCGCGTGTTCGGCGCGCTGACCGGCCTGCTGACCCTGATGAAAGGCCAGCCGCTGGCCTACAACAAGGACAACCAGGAAGACAAGGAGCCGCTGTTCGACGCTGCCGACACCCTGCGCGACTCGCTGCGTGCGTTTGCCGACATGATCCCGGCGATCAAGCCCAAGCATGCCATCATGCGTGAAGCGGCCCTGCGCGGGTTCTCCACCGCCACCGACCTGGCCGACTACCTGGTACGCCGTGGCCTGCCGTTCCGTGACTGCCACGAAATCGTTGGCCATGCGGTGAAGTACGGTGTGGACACCGGCAAGGACCTGGCCGAGATGAGCCTGGATGAACTGCGCCAGTTCAGCGACCAGATCGAGCAGGACGTGTTTGCCGTGCTGACCCTGGAAGGCTCGGTGAATGCCCGTGACCACATTGGTGGTACGGCACCGGCGCAGGTACGTGCTGCCGTTGTTCGTGGCAAGGCGCTGCTGGCTTCCCGTTAAGCCAGCCTCGCTGCCCTGCTTTTTGCAGGAGCAGCCTTGTGCTGCGAAGAGGCCGGTGCAAACACCCTGGATAGAGGGTGTCTGCACCGGCCTCTTCGCAGCACAAGGCTGCTCCTGCAGGTTCAGCGCTAGCTCCGGTTAGCGTTTACCGCTGCGAATCATCTCCATGAAGGCCGGCATCGACGCTTCCTTGTCCGCCACGATCCGCGCCATGTGCGGGTTCTCGCCCATCAGCTGCAGCAACCCCCTGGCCTGCGGGAAGTCCGCCAAAAAGTCGATGTTCAGCACTTTCTTGCCCACCGCATAAGCCAGGTCGACCGAGAAGCAGAACATCAGGTCTGCCAGCGTCAGCTGCTCACCCGCCACATAGGGTGCAAAGCGCCCGTTGCGTTTGAGGGTGGCAAAGCCGGCCAGCAAATCGGCACGCGCCTTCTCTTTGACCAATGGCTCAACCGACATGCCAAAGAACGACTCGGCATAGCAAGTACGCGCCGGCAGCTCGATGTACAGCTCGATTTCCTTGAGCAGTTCGCGCACCTTGGCCTGCCCGAACGGATCGGCCGGCAGCAGTGCCTTGCCGCCCTGAGTCTGTTCGATGTAGTCGAGGATTACACTGGTTTCGCTGAGGAAGCCGTGCTCGGTCTGCAGCACCGGCACCTTGCCCCGTGGGCTCACTTCCAGCGCCTGTGGCGCCTGGCCGCCATAGAAGGTGACTTCTTCGAAGGGCAGGCCTTTTTCCAGCAGGGCCAGCTTGACCATGTTGTAGTAGTTGCTGACCGAGAATCCATGAAGCTTGAGCATGAGGTAACAGCCTCCAGGCCGTAAGGGGTTGGCTGGGCTTTTATAGACCGTACGCCTGTTCCTGACCAGCGTCATGCACCTCGTCAATGCCCGGGCATTGCCGGTACAGGCGTGGCACACTGTGCATCCCACCACAGGAGTACCGCCAATGAGCGAGCCCACCGACATCGACAATGACGACGACGAAGCCTTCGCCGAGGCAACGCTGACCCAGGCCATCGAGAACCAGATCGAAAGCGGCGAGCCGCCGGCAGCCAAGGCCACTTTCAACAAGCTGACCCTGGTTGGCTGGGAACGTGAAGACATTCTCAACCTGATGGCCCATGTGCTGGCCTTCGAAATTGACAACATGCTGGTGGAAGACCGCGCGTTCAACGGCGAGTGGTACGAGAACGCCCTGCGGGCGCTGCCGGAGCTACCACCTGAGATGGATCAAGGCGAGGACGAATAACCCGACTACACTCGAAGGTCAGGCACCGCAAGCGGTGCCGCCATCCTTGTCTGGAAGTCAGGAGTCGCCATGTCCTTTACCCCCGATCTGATCGCTGAACTGGAAGTACTCGCGCTGTTCAAACACGACAGCAGCCAGGAAGGCATCAAGATAAACAGCAACGCCGCCCCTGCCCTGGTCGCCGCTGCGCAACGCCTGCATGAAAAGGGGCTGACCGATCAACCCGATGGCGGCTACCTGACCAGCCTGGGTCACGACGCCGTTGACAGTGTCCAGCTGCTGCAGAACATCCTCAAGGCGCCACAACCGGCCTGAACCGAGATCACAAGGGGCTGCCATGCAGCCCATCGCCGGCAAGCCAGCTCCCACAGGTATTGCACATGGCTTGAAACGGATGCGGTCGGGGTGGGGGCCGCAGCGCGGCCCCCGGTCAGTTTGCAGTAGCCCTGCGCTTTTCCACCAGCCACGAGCGCCCATACAGGAACACGATGGCCAGCAAGGCCACCGCCTGTGCCGACAGCGAGTAGGCATCAGCGTGAATGCCCAGCCAATCGAACTCGAAGAACGCCACCGGCCGTGTGCCCAGCACCCCGGCTTCTTGCAGCGCCTTCACGCCATGCCCGGCAAACACCACCGACAGCGCGCACAGCAGCGCGGCGTTGATGCTGAAGAACAGCGTCAGCGGCAGCTTGGCAGAACCGCGCAAGATCACCCAGGCCAGGCCCACCAGCAGCACCAGCGCCGTGGCGCCACCCGCCAGCACCGCCTGGTGCCCGGCAGGGCCGGCCTGTAACCACAGGGTTTCGTAGAACAGGATCACTTCGAACAGTTCGCGGTACACCGAGAAAAACGCCAGCATGGCAAAGCCAAAGCGCCCGCCGCCGCTGACCAGGCTGCTTTTGATGTAGTCCTTCCAGGCGGCAGCGTGGCGGCGGTCATGCATCCATACACCGAGCCATAGCACCATCACCGCAGCGAACAGCGCCGTGCAGCCCTCCAGCAGCTCGCGCTGGGCGCCGCCCACATCGATCACATAGGCCGCCAGCGCCCAGGTTGCGAAACCGGCAACCAGCGCCAGCCCCCACCCGATGTTGACGCTGCGGACCGCCGACTGCTGCCCGGTGTTACGCAGGAAGGCGAGGATCGCCGCCAGCACCAGAATCGCCTCCAGGCCTTCGCGCAGCAGGATCAGCAAACCGGAGATATAACTCAGCGACCAGCTCAGGCCATCGCTGCCCAACAGCTTCGCGGCCTGGCCGAGCTTGCTCTTGGCTTCGGCCAGACGCTGCTCGGCCTGGGCAACGGGTAGCCCGTCCTGCAGCGATTGGCGGTAAGCCATCAGGGATTTTTCGGTGTCCTTACGCGCTTGGGTGTCGATGTTGTCCAGCGAGCTTTCCACCAGCTCGAAACCTTCCAGGTAGGCCGCTACCGACAGGTCATAGGCTTGGTCGTGGTCACCTGCGCGGTAGGCCGCCAGGCTTTTGTCCAGCGTGCTGGCGGTGTATTCGAGCAGTTGCGCCGGGCCACGCTTGACTTGCGGCGGCTGGGCACGCTGGGCACGGAACGCCTCCACGACCGCGCTGCCTTCGTTAGCGGCGACTTCGGCCGGAGTCTGCCGGGCCAGGTCGGCAAGGTTCCAGGTCTTGTCGCCCTTGCCCGCTTCCGGCTTGGCGGTGAAGCTGGCGATGTACGCGGCCACGTCCCAGCGCTGGCGGTCGTCCAGCTGGTCGGCAAACGACGGCATTTCGGTGCCGTCGATGCCCAGGGCCAGCGTATTGTAGAGGTCGAACAGGCTCAACTGGTCCAGACGCGCGACATCGCGCAGGTTGGCGGGAGCTGGCTCCAGGCCCACGCCAGCGGGGCCGTCGCCTGCGCCTGTGTCGCCGTGGCAGATCGAGCAGTTTTGCGCATACAGCGCAGCGCCGCGGGCCGGATCCGGGGTAATCACCGGGGCTTGGCTGACCTCGTAGGCCACTGCCAGCCGCGCGCCCAGCTGGCGGGCCTGCCTGGCGACAGCGGTGCCCTCCTGACGCTGATCAATGGCCTGGCGTAACGTCTGGACGCCCTGCTCCAGGGCGGCTTGCTCGGTATTTGCGGGCAGGGCTTTGACCAGGTCGGCCAATACCGCGCTGAATTCCTGTTGCTCGCGGTATTCGCCCTCGTCGATCACCTTGCCGCCTTGTACGGTCGGCGGGTAGTCGGCGCCGATGTAGTCCAGCAGGTGCAGGGCTTTGCCGGCCTCGGCGGGGGCCTCGGCCAGCGCCAGGGTGCTGCACAGCGCCAGCACCGGGCCGAGCAATAAAGCCGGTAACCAGGCAAGCAGACGTGAACGGGTTTTCATGGCCAGTCTCGAAGGGAATGCGAAAGAGAACATTGTTCACTCCGACTTGCCTTCGCTCAAGGGTCCTGGGCGGATTTCATGAAAAATCTTGCTACAAATCAGATCACAAGTATTCCGCCGCCCTCAGAACCTGCGCTGATCAGTGGGGGCAGGCTTGCCGGCGATGGAGGCCACGCCGATGTCACAGGAAACACTGGGTACCAATTGAGTAATCGTCAATTGAGCCATCGTCACTAGTCTGATGGGCAAACCAACAGGGGGCAGGGAACATGGATCGTCCCCATTCAAACCAGTTACGGCTTGGCCGGTTTTCGGAAACCAGTTACTTGTATCTGCTTACCAGCACAACCCATGGCAGGGCACCGATTTTCAGTGATTTTCACTCGGCCCGCTTGCTGGTGGCTGAGCTGCGTCAGGCTGAAGAGGAAGGTGCAATCAGATCTTTGGCTTGGGTAGTGATGCCTGACCACTTTCACTGGCTAGTCGAGCTTGGTCCGGGCAGCCTGAAGCGCTTGATGCGCCGGGTTAAGTCCCGTAGCACCATGATGATCAACAGGCATAGCGGACGAAGCGGGCGGCTTTGGCAAAAGGGGTTTCATGACCGGGCTTTGCGCCGGGAAGAGGATGTGCAGACGGTGGCACGGTATATTGTTCTGAACCCGAAGCGAGCGGGTTTGGTCGCGAGGGTTGGGGATTATCCTCATTGGGATGCGATTTGGGTTTGATGGGACGTTGCCTGATAGTGCCCTATCGCCGGCAAGCCAGCCCCTACAGGTGACTCACGAGGCTTGAACGAAGTGACGTACCTGTGGGAGCTGGCTTGCCGGCGATGGGCCGCGCTGCGGCCCTGGTTTTTGCAGGCTATTGGAGAACCTTGTTCAGTCCCCGCTCCATATCATCGATCAGTGCCTTGGCCATCTCGCTGAGTATCCGCGCAGCGCTCCCGGCAATGCGGTCGTTTTCCATTTCCGCCTCGGTAGTGAGGTGGCGGATGCAGCCAAGTAACACTGACAGTTGGGAGAATGCGTGATTGAACGGCACATTGGGCTGCAGGCGAAACAGGTCAAAGGTTTCCATGCCAACGGTGGAAGTGTCTCTTGGGTCGTTGCTCATCGCTTGTCCCCTTGCCGTACATGATCGGACAACGCATTGATCACGGCGCACAGCACACGAATGTTCATGCCCATGGCGTTGCGCGTGGCACCCGGGTCGTTGGCGAGCAGGACAGTGGTGGTTTGCTCGATGCTCAGGGTTAGGGCGCTGGTAAGCAGCTTGCAGTCATCGATGCTGAGCGGGTCGACGAGTGACAAGTTTGGTGGGTCGAGTAGGAGCAGATCGGTGAGAGGTGGGTCGGGGACGAGCTTTTTCATAGTTGATTCCCTTGTGGATTTCTATGAACTGCACTCCTTCTCGTCTCACGGATTAGGGTGGCAGTCGTGCGAGGGGTGAGACCCGGGCCACAGGGAAAACCCGACCAGGCTAAAGCCTGCCCGCGCACGACCGCCATGAAGCGGTGCAGCTCTGTATGGCCGGGGGTCTCAATCCCGATCGCCTTGCAAGGCGACCTGAGGACGTTATTCCCGGAGCACATTCCAGCCAAGTCAGCGCCATCCGACAGCGGTCGTAGGATAATTCCACAGGGATTCAAAACTGAAGCATTTGGTTTCAAGTTCGGAAATGTCTTACAGCTCTAGAACCTAGGCGAGGGCTCTGCCCTCGATCGCCGGCAAGCCAGCTCCTACAGTGCTCCACAGTTCTCGAGGCCTGTGGCTCAGCTGGGGGAGCTGGGTTGCCGGCGATTGGGCCTCAAGGCTTGGCGGTGTCCTTCCAGCCACCACCCAGCGCCAGGAACACCCCAATCTGCCCCATGGCTACCTGACTATTGGCCGCTGCCAACTGCGCACGCATGTCGGTATAGGTGCGCGTGGCCTGCAAATCCGCCAGGAACGACTCACGCCCTGCCTGGTAGTACCGGTGGGTCTGGTCTGCGGCTTCCTTGGCCGATTTTTCTGCCTCGGCCAAGGCATCACGCCGGTCCAGCAGGGCGCTGTACTGGGCCAGCCGGGTCTGGGTTTCGCGAATGGCATTCAGCACCACGCCATCGAAGTTCGCCAACGCCGCCTGGGTAGAGGCTTCGGCCATGCGAATACGCGCACGGGTGCCGTTGGTGGGGATGGTCCAACTGATCTGCGGGCCGAAGCCCCAGCGGTTGGTAGACGGCTCGCCGAGGTTCTCTAGAATGCCGATAGTGCCAACCTGGGCACCAATGCTGATGTCCGGGTACAGCGCCCCAGTGGCCACGCCGATGTAGGCAGTGGCAGCAGCCAACTGCCGTTCGGCCTGACGCACGTCCGGGCGGCGCTTGAGCAGGGCCGCGCCATCGCCCACCGGCACCAGCTGATTCAGGTGCGGCAGCTCGGCACAGTCGACGGTGCCGGCAGGCAGCTGATCCACTGGCTTGGCCAACAACGCAGCCAGGGTATACATACCCGTCTCGCGCTCGGCCTTGAAGCGTGGCAGTTCGGCGCGCAAGGATTTGAACTGGGTCTGCGAGCGGGTGACCTGGGTTTCATCACCGCGGCCGGCATCGCGCAGGCGCTGGTTGAGCGTCACGCTCTGCTCCTGCAGGTCCAGCGACTCGCGCGCGATGTGGAGTTCCTCGTTGGCCGAGCACACCTGGGTGTAGGCCTTGACCACATCCGCCACCAAGGTGATACGGGCAGTATCGGCAGCGGCCTGGACCGCGTCGGCATTGGCCTTTGCGGCCTCGGTGCCGCGCTTGAAGGTGCCCCACAGGTCGAACTGGTACGAGGCACTGATGATGGCCTCGCCAATGTTGGCCACCGGTACCTTCTCGGGCTGCAGGAAGGCTTCGCCCGACTCCTGCAACCGCTGGGCGCCAAGCTTGACGCCACCGTTGAAGCCCCCTTGCGACTCGGCCACCTCAACCTGGGCGCGGGCCTTGGCGATGTTGGCAGCCGCCACGCGCAGTTCGGTGTTGGCACTCAGGGCCTGACGTACCAGCTCGTTCAGGCGCTGGTCCTGATAAAGCTGCCACCAGTCCTCGGGCACCGGTGCCGATACAACGCTGTCGGCATCCTGGCGTAGCGGGCCGCTCAGGTCGCTGCGTTGCACCGCCGCGTCCTTGGGCAACTCATAGTCGGGCCCTACCATCATGCAGGCCCCCAGCGACAGGCACAGGCCGGCCAGGATCAGCTGTTTCATGGGCGCTCGCCCTCGATGATCGACACCGTGGCGGTGCGCCCGGCAATCATGCGGAAGTCTTGCGGCACTTCATCGAAGGCGATGCGCACCGGAATACGCTGGGCCAGGCGCACCCAGCTGAACGCCGGGTTGACATTGGGCAGCAGGTTGGCGCCGCTGCTGCGGTCACGGTCTTCGATGCCGGCGGCAAAGCTCTGCACATGGCCGCGCAGGCGGGTGTTGTCGCCCATCACGCGAATGTCCACCGCATCGCCAATGTGAATGCCACCAAGCTTGGTTTCCTCGAAATAACCATCGACATGGTACGAGGCGCTGTCGACCACCGACAGCACCGGGCGGCCGGCGGTAACGAATTCGTGGTTACGCGGGGCGCGGTCGTTGAGGTAGCCGTCCACAGGGCTGCGCACCACCGAACGGTCGAGGTTGAGCTGGGCAGTATCGACCGCCACCTGCGCCTCACTGACGGCTGAACGCGCGCGAGCCTCGCGCGACTGGCTTTCTTCCAGTTGCTCGGCGGCCACCAGGTTACCCAGCTTGCGGTTGCGCTGCGCTTCACGCGAAGCCTGGGCCAGGGTTTCCTGGCGCTCGCCCAGCGTCGCCTTAGCCTGGCGCAAGGCCAGGGTGAAGCGGTCCTGGTCGATGGTGAATAGCACGTCGCCGCGTTTGACGGTCTGGTTGTCGCGTACCTCGACTTTCTGGATCAACCCCGACACATCAGGGGCGATCTGGATCACGTCGGCGCGGATGTGGCCATCGCGAGTCCAGGGGGCAAACATGTAGTACACCACCATCTGCCACACGAGCACGGCGGCGAAGGTCACTACCAGCAAGGTCAGGACCACACGGCCCAAGGTCAGCAAAGGTTTTTTCATGGCAGCATCAGGTTTCGGCAAAAGTGGTCCACCGCGCCAAGCAGCACGGCATACAGAGCAACGTTGAACAACGCCCGGTGCCAGACCAGGCGGTAGAAATGCAGGCGCACCAGCACCGCGTGCACCCCCAGGAACAACAGGTAGGTGCCAAACATCATCACCAGCAGCGTGGGCAGAAATACCCCGCTGATATCCAGTTCACCAATCACAGGGGCGCTCCGTCGAGCCCAGGGGGCAGTTGCGGTTGTTCGGCGGGTTCGAGCATCACCTCCACACCCGGCAACAGCGCCAGCCGCAGGCCGCTCAGGGCATGCAGCAGGTGGGTGCGGGCATCGCCGCGCTCGTACAGCTCGTCCAGGTTCAGCGCCAGGCGTGCACGCTCCATGTTGCGCAGCAGCGCGGCCGGAGCATGCAGGCGTTCACCGGCACGCAGGCAAGCGGCGTAGTGCGCGCCAACTTCCTCGACCACCGTGTTCAGGCGCTCGCGCGCCTGCTGGCCGGCGCGTGGCATATAGGCCAGCAGGTCGAGCAGGTTCAGCCCCACACGCAGGTCACGCAGTGCCACGCCGCTGTCCTGGCCGGTTTGCGACAGCCGCGGCAGGTGCTGCATCAGGCGGTCGAGCATCTGCACGCCAACCTGACGGTGTTCGGCCAGGGTCGCCGGCTCGGTCATTTCAACGATGTCGCGCCAGGCGAAGCGGGTCATGCGTTTGGCCGCCAGCTCCACGCCGAAGGGGCGCATCACCAAGGTCCAGATAAAGGCGAACAGAAGGCCTGCAGGGCCGGCAAGGTTGGAGTTGAGGAAGGTGAAGAAGTCAGCGTCGTAGGCGCCCTGGATGCTGATGAAGGTCGAGGTGTTGACGATGGTCAGCAAGGTGCCCAGGTAGAAGCGCGGCTGTACGGTCAGGGTGCCTATGCAGATGAACGGCACGGCAAAGGCCAGCACCAGCATCGGGAAATCGTGCAGGTTGGGCAGCACCAGGAACAGGTACAGGCTGGAGAAGATGACCGACATCAACGTCCAGAAGAAGAACCGGTAAATCTGTGGCGCAGGGTCGTCCATGGCGGCGAAGAAGCTGCACGATACTGCAGCGAGGATCACAGCGCTGGCGCCGTCGTTCCAGCCCAGGCCGATCCACAGCCCGCAGGCGACCACGATCGCCAGTACGGTGGAGGCCACCGAGTACAGCATCAGGCCGCGGTCGAAGAACGCCGTCAGCCGGCCCAGCCGCCAGTGGCGGTACACCGCGCGCCAAGGCTTGGCATCGTCTGTACGCAAGGCGTGCTGCAGGGTGCAGCAGTCCTGCCACAAGTCGGCCCATTCGGTCAGGCGGTACAGGGCGTTGGACAACAGCAGCTCGGCGCGCTGATCGAGGGCGGCGGCACCGGGCTGCAGGCGGTCGATCTGCTCATGCAGCGCGGTCCAGCGCGTTACCGAAGCGCTGTCAGCAGTGCCTTTTAGCCATTCGCGCGCGGCTTCAAGCACGGGTTGAAGTTGGGCGAACTGGGCCGGGGCACGGCCCTCCAAGGCCACGAGTGCGTCGTCGAGCGCATCAATGACCGGCAGCAGGTGAATCATCCGCCCACGCAGTTCGCGGGCATTCTTCAAGGTATGGGGGCCGGCGCCTTCGTGGCCTAGCTGGCCGATCATCAGCTCCAGCGAATTGAAGGTGGCGACCATCGACCCGCGCATGCCACCCACCTTGTCGGCACTCGCTTCGCGGGCCAGGTAGGTGTCGCTGTAGCGGATTGCCTCGTTGAACCAGTTCCCGGTGGCACCCACCACCACAGGGGCCAGCCGGCGCGGCCAGAAAATAGCGCCAACCACGGCCGCACAGACGATCCCCAGGCAAATTTCCTGAGCGCGGGAAGAGGCTACGTCGAATACAGCCAGCGGGTTGTCGACTACTGCCAGGGCGATCATCGGCAACGTGTAGCCGGCCAGCATCAGCACGTAGTTGTTGGCCGTGCGCAGGTTCAGCGACAGGAACAGCAAGGTGCCGGTCCACAGGGCGATGGCGATGCTCAACAGCAACGGCGATTGCACCAGCGGCGGCACCAGGAAAATCGCCCCGCCGGCACCCAGTAACGTGCCCACTGCGCGGTACAGCGCTTTAGAGCTGGTCGGGCCGACGAACGGGCTGGAGACAATGTACACCGTGGCCATGGCCCAGTAGGGGCGCGGCAGTTGCATGAGCAAGGCGATGTACAAGGCAATCATGGAAGCGGCAAAGGTACGCGCGCCGTAGAACCAGTCGCGGGCCGGAGGTACCGAACTGAAGAAGCCGTTCATGCCACCCCGCCCGTACTGCCCAGGCCGGCAGCTTCGAAGGCGCGCAGCACGCGCAAGGTGGCGTCCAGGTCGGCCTGGTCGATACCGTTGAGCACATCGCGGCGCAGGCGCACCAGTTCAGCTTCGATGGCTTCGGCCAGGGCACGGCCTTCGGCGGTCAGGCTCAGGGCCTTGGCGCGGCGGTCCAGTGGGTCCTCGCTGCGGCACACCAGGCCGGCCTTGCACAGTTGGTCGAGCAGGCGCACCAGCGATGGGCTTTCCAGGCCGGCGGCCTGGGCCACCGCCACCTGGTGCACACCGTCGCCCAGGCGCACGATCATCAGCAGCGGCGCAGCGCAGGCCTCGGAAATACCGTAACCGGTCAGGGCGGTATGGCAGATGCGCCGCCAATGACGGGCGGCTACCACCAAGCCACTGCTGACTTGCAGGCGCAGGAGATCAAGGGACATGAAGGGAACCAAGGATATTCATAGTTTGCTAACTATCAATATACGCCTTGCCCTCCCCCTGTCGTCAACAGCGGGCGATGTGGGGTAAGGATGAATTGTTGTTCATGATGGGCTTTGTGTCTGCCTGTGCTGGCCCTATCGCCGGCACAAGCAGCAGAAATTTCAGGGCTGGATCTGGTCTTCCAGCTTCATGGTCAGTGCCAATGTGCTGCCCATCTGCACCGCCCGGTCCCGCCATTCCTGGTACCGCGCCGCATCACGGCTGCTGAAGTGCACGGCCAGCTCCTCTGCTGCCTGCACCACCCCCGCCGCAGCCGCCAGCTCCAGCCAATAGAGAGCGGCCTTGAGGTCGGCCTCTACGTACAGCCCGTGCATCAACCTGTAACCCACCTCGAAGCGGCAACGCGCCTCGCCCCGCTCGGCCCCGCGCATGAACCACTGGTAGGCCTGTACCAGGTCGACCTGCCAATCAAGGTCGCCATCGCACACCTCCTCCTCATACAGGTCACCCAGTGCTGCGGCGGCATGCAGCATGCCCCGTTCGAAGGCCTGTCGGTAACACTCCGCCGCCTGCACGTAGGAAGGGTCGATACCTTTGCCAAAGTAATGCTGCTGCCCAAGGTTGAACCAGGCCGCAGCATTGCCCTGCAGGGCTGCCATGCGCAGAAGGTGGCCGGCCAGCACGGTATCAGCACGCCAGTACTTGCCGTTGAGCCAGATCCAGCCGAGGTCGTTCAGCGCCGCCACGCTGCCTAGCAACGCCTGGCGACGCAAGTCGGCATATACGGCCTGCAGGTCGCTGGCCTCATCCAGGCGGTTGACCAGCATCGAGCGCTGGCTGGGCAACCCCACACCGGCAAACAGCCGCTGTCGCCTCCCGACCGGGGCCGGTGGCGCAATGACCCGCTCGGGCAGAAGGCGGGCAAGCAGCGAATGGATATTGCTGGCAGCAGACATGTTCATCCTCATTGAACGACGCACAACCCAACCTTCGGCTGTGATGAGGCGTGATTCTGCGTGACGTCACGTCAAAACCTGTCGCGAACGATTCGGTACATGGCAACCAAATGCGAGTTCCTTGATCTGAGCAGGCTGTGGCCAATTGCCATACAACACGCGTGCCGCCATCCTATTGCGGCAAGCCTAGACAAGGACGTTACATTTTGCCGTTCGCCACCACTCGCGCCACTCTCAGCCGTCAGTGGGCACTGCTGCGCCAGCTGCCCAGCCGCTCCCCAGGTATTACCAGCGCCGAGCTTGTCTGGGGGCTGCGCGATGTGGGCTTCACGGTCAGCAAACGCACTGTAGAGCGCGACCTCAATGAGCTGTCGCTGATCTTTCCGCTGGAACGCAATGACAAGAGCATCCCGTTTGGCTGGCACTGGTCAGCGAGTGCGGTGGGTGAGTTGCGCGGTAACTTCGATTTGCTGACGCACCTGCGGGGGGATGCGTTGCAACCGGCGAAGGGTGAGGGCGTGGAGCTGGTGGCGCGAATCAGCGATGCACTGGCGCGGCAGTTGCGCGATGCGCCGTTGAGCAGCGACATGCAGCTGACGGCGCTGGAGCATGGGCATCGGTTGCGGGCCACGGTGAGTGACGGTTGGCCATTGCGCTGGTGGCTGCTGAGCCATGGGGATGGGTTGGTGGTGGAGCAGCCTTCGGTATTGAGGGAAGAAATTGGCAAGATCCTGAGCAATGCGGCAGCTCAGTACCTGACTTGATAGCTGTACTGGCCCTATCGCCGGCAAGCCAGGTACTCCACAAGCCTCACGACCTGTGGAGTACCTGGCTTGCCGGCGACAGGGCCAGTGCAGGTCAGCGCTGCATGCCCCAACGCCGCACGGTCAGCCGCTCCAGGGTGTTGAACACCAACCCTTCCACCAGCAAACCGATCAGGATCACCACGGCCAACCCGGCAAATACCTTGTCGGTATACAGCTCGTTACGGTTCTGGAAGATGTACCAGCCCAGCCCGCCTTTACCGCTGCTGGCCCCAAACACCAGCTCGGCGGCAATCAGGGTGCGCCAGGCAAAAGCCCAGCCGATCTTCAGCCCCGACAGGATTGATGGCAATGCCGCCGGCACGAGGATGTGCAGCACCAGTCGCAGCCCTTTCAGGCCATAGTTGCGACCAGCCATGCGCAGTGTTTCCGAGACGCCAAGAAAGCCCGCGTAGGTATTCAGCGCCAAGGCCCACAGCACCGAATGCACCAGCACGAAGATCAGGCTGTTGTCGCCCAGCCCGAACCACAGCAAAGCCAGCGGCAGCAGGGCAATGGCTGGTAGCGGGTTGAACATCGAGGTCAACGTGCCCAGCAGGTCCCGGCCCAGCTGGGTCGAAACTGCCAGGCTGGTCAGGCCGAAGGCCAGGACGATGCCCAGCACGTAGCCCTTGAGCAGGATCACCAGCGACACGCCAACCTTGGCCGGCAGTTCACCACTGATCATGCCGTCCCACAGCGCTGCGGCAGTTTGTACAAAGCCAGGCAATAGCAGGTCGTTGTCCTGATAGCGGGCGACGGCCTCCCACAGCACAGCGATCACCAGCAGGATAACTGCCTTGCGCAGCCAGCCTTGCTGCCACAGGCGCTGGGCCAACGGCAGTTGTCGTTCCAGAGGCACACTGAGCAGGGGCTGCAGCTGCACCTCGTATTCCTGGCGTACAGGTGTAGTGGTCATGGCTGAAGCTCCTGTCAGTAGGCAATGCGAATAGCGTTGAAGCCAATGTCGTTGGGCTTTTCCGGGGTATCTGCCTCATCAAACAGCAAGCGGTGGATACGCCGGGCACTGGCCTGGAAGTCGCTGCCACCCAGGCTCGCCAGGTCGTACTGATGGCTGTGCACTTCAGCCCGCACCCGCCCCGGGTGTGGCGAAAGCAGCAGGATACGGTTGCCGACCACCAGCGCCTCCTCGATGGAGTGGGTCACGAACAGCAGGGTAAACCGCACTTCCTCCCACAGCAGCAACAGCTCTTCCTGCATCTTGCGCCGGGTCAGCGCATCAAGGGCGGCGAACGGCTCATCCATCAACAGGATCTTTGGCTGCGTGGCCAAGGCCCGGGCAATCGCCACGCGTGCCTTCATGCCGCCCGACAAGGTATGCGGATAGGCATCGGCGAAGGCGGCCAGGCCAACCTTCTCCAGGTAATGCAGCGCCCGCTCCTCGGCATCGGCGCGCTTGAGCTGGCCCGACACCAGCAGTGGGAACATCACGTTCTGCTTCACCGTTTTCCACGGCGGCAGTTGGTCAAACTCCTGGAACACCACGATGCGGTCGGGCCCGGGGCCACGGACCGCTTCGCCCTGCAGCAGAATCTGCCCTTCCTGCGGCTGGATGAAACCGGCTACGGCTTTGAGCAAGGTGGACTTGCCGCAACCGGAGGGGCCCAGCAGCACAAAGCGGTCGGCACGGTCGACTTCGAAGCTGACCTGGTGGGTGGCCCGCACCACGCGTTGTGCGGTGCGGTATTCGAGGCTGAGGTTATCCACCTTGAGCAAAGGCGGCGTTGCGACACGGCTCAGGTTGCTGGCCGTGTGGCCTGGCAATGGGGCGGTCATGGTCGATCAGCTCCCCTGCAGCGGGCGTTCATCCTGGAAGAAGTAATCCTTCCACGATTCCGGCTTGTGCTTGATGGCGCCGACCCGATAGAGAAAATCGGCCAGCTTGTAGGTGTTCTTTGGCGTGACGGTGAATTCGTACTGCGGGTTGTCGATCAGTTTGATCAGCGCGTCGCGGTCGATCTTGGCCTTGGTCACACGGATGTAGGTGTCGGCGGCAGCGGCCTTGTCTTTCTGGGCGAAGTCTGCGGCTTCGGCCAGGGCGTCGACGAAGGCCTTGTAGGTTTTGGGGTTGTCCTTGCGGAATTTCTCGGTGGCAAACAGCAAGGTCGGCGAGTTGGGGCCGAGCAGGTCATAGCTGTTGAGCACCACGTGCACGTCTTTGTTGGCCAGCACCTGGTCCTGGAACGGTGGGTTGGAGAAATGCCCGTTCAGCTCGGTGCCGCCCGCCAGCAACGCGGCGGTAGCATCCGGGTGCGGTACGGCGAGGGTGTATTTGTCGAGGCGGTTGTATTCCTTGTCGCCCCACTGCTGGGCCGCGGCGTACTGCAGGAAGCGCGACTGCACCGAAACACCCACCGCTGGCACAGCGATGCGGTCTTTGTCGGAAATGTCAGCGATAGTCTTCACGTTGGGATTGCTGCTGACCAGGTAGTACGGGAAGTTGCCCAGCGAGGCCACCGCCTTCACGTTCTGCCGACCCTTGGTGCGGTCCCACACAGTAAGCAGGGGGCCGACACCCGCACCGGCGATGTCCACCGAGCCGGACAACAGTGCGTCGTTGATGGCCGAGCCCCCCGACAGCTGAGCCCAGTCGACCTCGATGTCGATGCCCTGCTCCTTGCCGTGCTTTTCGATCAGGTGCTGGTCACGCACCACGTTCAGCAGCAGGTAGACGATGCCGAACTGTTCGGCAATACGGATCTTGCCTTCGGCCTGGGCCACTGCGGGGGCGGCCAGGGTGCCGACGACCAGGCTCGCGCCCAGGCCGATGCTTGCCGCCAGGCGGCTGATGGATTTGCGCATGAAGATGTCCTCAGTCGTCAGAACGGGGCGTCGCCCTGGATGGTGGTGCGGTATAGCTTGCGTCGCAGGTGTGCGGGGCAGCCGGTGGCCAGGTGGATCAGCGAGCGGTTGTCCCAGAACACCAGGTCGTGGGGCTGCCATTGGTGGCGGTAGGTGTTCTGCTCCAGCACGCTCAGGGCGTATAGCTGTTGCAGCACGTCGCGGCTTTCGTCGTCTGGCAGGCCAATGATGCGGGTGGTGAACCCTTCACTGACGAACAGTGCCTTGCGGCCGTTTTCCGGGTGGGTGCGCACCACGGGGTGAATGACTTCCTGTACCTGCGCCAACTGTTCGGCGGTCAGGGTCGGGCGCCAGTTGCCTTCGAATTTGGTCTCGCCGTACCGGGCGGTGTAGGAGTGAGCAGCACTGCGCCCCTCGACTATCTTGCGCAGGGCGCCGGGTACGGCGTCCCAGGCTTTGTGCATGTCGGCGAACAACGTGTCGCCGCCTTCGCTGGGCAGTTCCTGGGCATGCAGCATGGAACCGAGGCTGGGCAACGCCTTGTATGACAGGTCGGAGTGCCAGAACTTGCCGGCATCACCCAGGCCGATGTTCTGGCCGTTTTCGATGATGTTGGAAACGATCAGGATCTCGGGATGACCTGTGAGCAGGAACTGCTTGAGCACATGAATTTGCAGCTCGCCAAAGCGGCGGCTGAAGGCTATCTGCTGTTCCGGGCTGATGCGCTGGTCGCGAAACACCAGCACATGGTGGTCGAGGTGGGCGCGATGGATACGGCCGAAATCCTCGGCGTTGACCGGTTTGGCCAGGTCCAGGCCGATGATCTCGGCGCCTACGGCACCGGAGAACGGGCGGATTTCGAAAACTTGCGGCTGGGCGCTGTCGATGGTCGACAAGGCGTTCGAGGCGGCTGACATTTATCACTCCCACGCAGTGCGCGACTTCAAGAGCGCGCAACGATCAGAAACGCACGGGGATTTCCCGTGTGGGTTCAAGTCGTGCGGCGCATCGATTGGTCGACGGGTACGCAGTGGATGTGACTATAAAGTCATAAGTGCGATATTTTAAATACCTTTAAAGAATAACCATATCACGGTCGCCGGGGCTGCCCAGCTGTCAGATCAGCCCGCCCTGCTCTTCTTCGTCGATCAGGTTGTTAAGGCTGCTGAGCGCCTTGCGCGCGGTGGAGCGGTTGAGCAGCTTGGCCTGGGCGCCGGCGGGCAAGTCGGTGATCTTGAACACGCCCTTGGCGGTCAGCACGTCGATGAGGTCCTCGAGCACGCGGATCATGTCCAGGTCGCTTTGCTTGAGCTGGTTGAGGCTGTTTTCCACGACGTCATCGGCAAACCATTCCTGGATATCGGCATGGTCGGCGGGGAGCATTTCGGTGAACTGGTCAAAAGCGGCTGCTTCTACCCGCAGCAACTGGCCGGTGGCGTCGCGTTGCACGTAGAACATGGCGGTGTCCCTCGTCACGTTGGTTCCTTGTTGGTAGACAGCAGCATAGGCAAAGATCGCCAGGCGCGCAGGCCCGGCGCCAGAGTATGCGCTGTCAGCAGATTGCGGGAAAGACCCGTGTGGAAGCGGCCTTGTGTCGCGAAAGGGCCGCAAAGCGGCCCTCCAGCGCATCAGCTGTCTTTGTTGTGGATGATGATGGTCGGGTCAGCACCGCTGATCAACGAGTTGATCGTGGTGTTGGACCAGTTCACCCCTTCCAGCTTGATGGTCACGTCGGCGTTGGCGATACCACCTGCGGCGTTGAGCTTGCCTTCGCTGCTGACTTGCAACGTGGTAGTGCCTTCCACCGTGGTGAGTTTCAGGTAGTTGTCGATCGTGCTGCCCTTCTCACCTTGCAGCAGATCGCTCAGGTCGATCTTGTCTTTCTCGCCTACCTTGAAGTCCTTGATCACGTCGTTGCCGTAATCACCCGCCTTCCACACGAAGGTGTCGGCACCGCTGCCACCGATCAGGATATCGTCGCCGTGGCCACCGATCAGGGTGTCATTGCCAGTACCGCCCAGCAGGATGTCGTTACCCCGGCCACCATCGAGCGTGTCGTTACCACCTTGGCCGAAGAGGATGTCGTTGCCGTTGCCGCCGGACAAGAAGTCCTTGCCATCGTTGGCACCGGAGATATCGAACTCGGTGTAGTGCTCGGTGATGTACTGGTGCACGTTGCTGGTGGTAACAGCACTGGCTTCGACACCGCTCTTCTGCGCAACGTAAGTCTGCAGGGCCTGATACCCCTCGCTGACGACACCATTGAGGGTGATCAGGTCACCGAAGATGATGTCGTTGCCGTTGCCGCCATCGATGCTGTCTGCACCTGGCAGCGTTGCCTCGGTATGCCCAAGGATTGCGCTGGCCAGATTGGAAGGATCGATATTAGTCTGCGGCTTGCCGGCACTGTCATAGGGCTTCAGGTCGGAGAGGCTGACATCATCGTTCAGTCCAATCGCCTGCACCTTGCTCAAGCCTTGCAAGGTGGTGCTGCCGCCCAGCAGCGTGAAGCTATCAGTCGTATTGGATGCTGAATCGGACCAGTTCGAGCTAGTCCCCCTACCTGTGCCACCCAGGCTGGAGAACTCATATGTGCCGTCCCCTTGGGCATGAATGGTCCCCACAGTCTCTGTGGAAGTTACACCCCAGCTGCCCCACCAGTTGTAGCCATACGTCGATACCTTGACAACGCCAGCACTGCTGATGTCGACCTTGTGAGTCGAATCGGCCCATTCACTGAACGTGCCCCCAGCTTTGTAGTTATTGACATTGACTACTTCGTCAAGCGTTTTGCCACCAGTCCACAGGCGTTTATCGGTTACTTCATTTCGCTGGTAATAGGTCGGCTTACCGTCGGTGATGAAGTACGTCAGGTTCTCTGCACCGGTATTGCTGATCGCAACTGTGCTCTTGAAGAAGTTGGCCGTGGTCTTGAAGGCATCTTCGTAGTTGGTGCCACCACCATCATCCCCGCCTTGCATCGACTTCAGGACCGCTTGCAGGTCATTCAAGGCGTTAAGATCGGCCAGGTTCACAGCAACGTTCTTGTTGACCTGCGTGTCGAAGTCGACAAGGAAGATGTTGACCGTACCCGAGGTGTCCGAGCCCAGGCTGGCTTTCAAGGTGGCAAACACAGACGCCAGCTGGGCCTTGGCTGCGGCAATAGACGCATCGGTCATGCTGCCGGAGCTGTCGACGATGAACGCAATATTGTAGTTCTTGCCCGCCACCACGTTCAGGCCCGACACGTCGGCGACGATGATGTCGTTGCCTTCGCTGCCGGTCAGTGTGTCATTGCCCGAAGTACCCACGCTGGCCTTGTAGGTTGCGCCGTACACCGTCACCGGGATGTTGCCGGTGGTGATGGCCGAACCGCCCAGGCTTTCGGTGGCAGTCGAGGTGACCGTGATGTCGAACGAGCCTTTGTAGTAGGTCGGTGGGGTGAGGGTAAGGCCGCTGAGTTTCCAGCCGGTCACATCCACCGGTGCGCTGCCTACTGTGACCGTGTGGCCTGCACCATCGCTGAGTACAGTGCCTTTCGGAATGCCGCTGAGGCTAACGTTCAGGGTTTCGGAACCGTCGGTGTCGGTCAGGGCAGTATTAATACCAACCAGTTTCACCGAGCCACCTTCCGGCCCTTCGTTCAGTTTGTAGCCGTCGTAGTAGCTCTGACCATTCACGGTGTGCAGATCGGACACGCCCAAGCCGGCGTTGGCCATCTCGGTCACGTTCTGATACATCTTGATGTTCGAGCTGCTCAGGTCAGTGACCGCACCCGAGCCTACCTGGATGTTCAGGTCATAGCTGCCTGGACCAGACTGGTTGGCATGGTAGACCTCGATCGGGTAGTAGCCGCTGGTGTTCGGGGTGAAGGTACCCGAAACCTGGCCACCGGCACCCCAGGTGGCCGTGACCACCGTCTTGCCACCAATGGTGACCACGAAGCTGTCGTCGGCGGTACCGCTGAAGGTGTAGGTCTTGCCGGCTTCCAGGTAGATCAGGCCCGACGTTTTCGAACCGGTGCCAGCAGTGACGCTGCCATCGGACTGCACGTTGGTAGTGGTGCTGCTGGAGTTGGCATTGCCAGAGTTGGCAAATACCGTCTTCAGGTCCTCACCGGTAATGCCATTGCCGCCAGTACCGAGGCCTTTGAGGCTGGTCCAGACTTCTTTGGTCAGGCCTTTGGAGTCGATATCGGCGCTGCCGAAGCTGAGCGTCGGTTTGTCGGCTACCGGGCTGATGTCGACCTTCATGGTCACTTCTGTGCCCAGGTTGGTGCCATCGTTCGGCTTGTACTTGAACTGTGCGTAGTCAGCCTTCTGGTTACCCACGCCATTGCCACCGTAGTTATCCGAGCCCGACTGGTTGAGAAGCGGAACGAATTTCAGGTTCTTGGCAATGATGTCAGCCTGGCTCACCACCTGGCCAACGGTCACATTCACCCAGGCAGTACCGTTGAAGAACTGCAGGTTGCCGGCACCAGGGATCGAAGTAATGGTCACGGACAGACCGGTGTTGCCATCGGCATCGGTGACTTTGAAATCACTCCAGGCGAACACGTAGTCGGTGTCTTCCACGCCAAACACCGCGCCACCAGGTGAAACCGGCAGGTTGTCGTTGTCGAGGATGGTGGTAGTCACGCTCGATTTACTGCTATCAACCTGCAGGTTCTCGAAGTTGCCACCGGTGGCAGTTTCGATCTTCACCACGAAGTTCTCGGTACCTTCGACCAGCTTGTCGTCGATGGTAGCGATGTTGAACGTGGTGCCTGTGCTGTTGGCCGGGATCTTCACGGTGGTGACACCGGTGAAGTCCTCACCGTTTTTGGCGGTGCCGCTGTAGCTGAGGGTGATCGTGACTTCGGCCTTGGAGGCGTGGGTCAGGGTCAGCGTGTAAGCGCCAGTTTCGCCTTCGGTGAGCGAAGTGGTGCCGGTAATACTGACCTTGGCAATATCACCTTGGCCACTTGGCTCGTCACTTACCGTGGTGCTGACGGAGTTGGTACCTGCCACAAGGTTTTCGAAGACCTTGTCGCCAGCGACAGCAATGCCGGTGATCGACTTGGTAATGGTGTCCTGACCGCCCGTATAAACATCATCCGGGGCATTGATGCTGACAGTGCCAGTCGCCGAGCCCGGGTTGATGGTGACCTGAGTGCCACCGGTCAGGGTGACGGTCACACCACCGTGGCCAGTCACCGGCAGCTTGGTGTCTTCGCTGATCAGGGTCACGGTGTAGGTGATCTTGCCACCTTCGACTACAGCGGTGTTGTCCACCGACAGGACAGCGGTGACTTTGCTGATGGTGTCGGTGACCTGAACGGTCGCCGGGGTACCGATCTGCAGGTTCTCCAGCGGCGCACCGGTGACGGTGGCCTTGTCGATGCTGACGGTGAT
>NZ_JAJSRO010000061.1:0-1640 GCF_021283425.1 Pseudomonas sp. NMI542_15
ACCGCCAGCGCACGCTCACGCAGCTCGCTGTTGAGGATGCGGTCGTTCTCGCTGTAATCGACCGGGCAGTCGATCACGTGCACGCCCGGGGTCTTGATGCAGTGTTCCAGCAGTGGCAGCAGGCCTTCGGCACTTTCCACGCGGTGACCGTTGGCACCGTAGGCTTCGGCGTATTTGACGAAGTCCGGGTTGCCGTAGTCCAGGCCAAAATCGGTGAAGCCCATGTTGGCCTGCTTCCAGCGGATCATGCCGTAGCCATCGTCACGCAGGATCACCACGGTGATGTGCATGCCCAGGCGTACTGCGGTTTCCAGTTCCTGGCTGTTCATCATGAAGCCGCCGTCGCCGCACACCGAGATCACCGGGCGGTCCGGGTGCACCAGGTGTGCCGCCATGGCCGATGGCAGGCCGGCGCCCATGGTCGCCAAGGCGTTGTCCAGCAGCACGGTGTTCGGCTTGTGCGCCTTGTAGTTACGGGCGAACCAGATCTTGTAGATGCCGTTGTCCAGGGCAACGATGCCTTCGGACGGCAGTACGCGACGAATGTCGGCTACCAGGCGCTGCGGGTAGACAGGGAAGCGGTTGTCGTCGGCGCCTTCGGCGATCTGCGCTTCGTTGGCTTCACGGATGGCCAGCAGGCGGGTGAAGTCCCAGTGCGACGTGTCGTTCAGCGCTTCGCTGATCTGCCACACGGCGTTGGCGATGTCACCAATCACTTCGACCTGCGGGAAGTACACGGCATCGACTTCGGCGGAGCGGAAGTTGATGTGGATGACTTCGGTACCACCACGGACCATGAAGAACGGCGGCTTTTCGATCACGTCGTGGCCGATGTTGATGATCAGGTCGGCGGCTTCGACGGCGCGGTGAACAAAGTCACCCGACGACAGCGCAGCGTTGCCCAGGAAGCGCGGGTGGCGCTCGTCGACCACGCCTTTACCCATCTGGGTGGTGATGAACGGGATACCGGTCTTGTCGATCAGCTGCTTGAGGACCTTGGCGGTCATCTTGCGGTTGGCACCGGCACCGATCACCAGGATCGGGTTACGGGCGTTCTGCAATTTCTCCACCGCCGCTTCGACAGCCTTGTGTTCGGCCAGCGGGCGGCGGTGCAGGCTACGCGGGATCGGCAGTGCGTCGGTCTGCTCGGCGGCGATGTCTTCCGGCAGTTCCAGGTGTACCGCACCCGGCTTTTCTTCTTCGGCCAGGCGGAAGGCTTCACGCATGCGGGCCGGGATGTTGTCGGCCGAGGCGAACTGGTGGGTGTACTTGGTGATGGGGTCCATCATGCCGCACACGTCAATGATCTGGAAGCGGCCCTGCTTGGACTTCTTGATCGGCTTCTGGCCGGTGATCATCATCATCGGCATGCCGCCCAGGTAGGCGTAGGCGCTGGCGGTGACCAGGTTGGTGGCGCCGGGGCCGAGGGTGGACAGGCTGACGCCGGTCTTGCCGGTCAGGCGGCCGTAGGTGGCAGCCATGAAGCCTGCAGACTGCTCGTGGCGGGTCAGTACCAGCTTGATCTTCGACTTGCGCAGGGATTCGAGCAGGTCGAGGTTTTCCTCACCGGGAATGCCGAACACATACTCGACACCTTCGTTTTCCAGGCATTGCACAACGACATCGGCGGCCTTGGCCAT
>NZ_JAJSRO010000062.1:0-1518 GCF_021283425.1 Pseudomonas sp. NMI542_15
AACAGCGTCGACCCCCGCACCGGCCAATACACGCTGGGCATCGAGTTGCCGGAGCTCGCCGCCAACAATCTCAGCGGCCCGTCGTTGCCCCTGCACATCGGCTTCAACCCGATGAACACCCAGGACTCGGGCTTCGGCATGGGCTGGACACTCAACCTCACCCAGTACGACCCCGCCAGCAACCTGCTGCACCTGCACACCGGCGAAAGCTATAAGGTCACAGGCAGCGACGCCAGTGACGGCACCGGCAAGGTATTCAAGGAACGCAAGCTCAGAAGCTTCCACTTCCACGACCACGGCAGCGGCTGGCGCGTAGAGCACAAGGCCGGCCTGATCGAGCTGCTGGAACTGCAAGGCCCCAGCGACAACCGCGTTGCCCTGCCCACCCGGGTCGAGGCGCCTTCGGGCCATGGCATCACCCTTAGCTACAGTAATTTCCAGGGGGCCCCTTGCCTGACCGGCATCAAGGACGACACTGGGCTCGAGCTGCTGGCCATCAACTACACCAGCGCTGAAATCATCCTTGCCCTGCACCCCAGATCCGGCCCAGGCGGCACCGCCCTGGCGACCTACACGCTCCAGCTCGACCAGCGTTTCACCCCGGCGGTTCGCCTGCCCCATACCATCGTCCTGCCCAGCGACGACAAGGCCAGCTGGGGGCTCACTTACGACAAGGTGCGTGGTGTGGTGTGCCTGAAAACCGTGCGCACACCCGTCGGCGGCACCGAAACCATCGACTACAACGATGCCGGCCACCGCTTCCCCGGCGATGCGCACGACCCGTTGCCCCGGGTTACCAGGCACACCATCAAGCCTGGCTTCGACCAGCCCGACATGGTCACCACCTACAACTACACCAGCAACAACTTCCTCGGCATGGGCAGTGGCATTTCCTGGCGCGACAATGGCGAGGACAACCTCTACCAATTCACCGGTACTAGCTTCAGCTACGGCTCGACTGCCACCTACCTCGTCGGCGACACACCGCTGCGCCGCATCGAGCGCAGCTTCAACCGCTTCCACCTGCTGACCCTGCAACGTACCGAGCAAGCCCATGAGGTATACGACGAAGGCGCCGAGCAGCCCCGTCGCGAGACCTGTATCGAAGAAGTCGAGACCATTTACCACGAAACCAATGCCAGTTTCGAGCAGCAACCGGCTTACTTCCAGATGCCCAGGCATCAGTTCAAGCGCTGGAAGATCAAGGAGCTTCCCACCCGGCTGCGTGAGGAAGTGCTCATTACCGACTACGACGATCATGGCAACCTGAAGCTGGAGTCCCAGGCCGCAGCACCGGTCTATCAAGGCGATGCGATCGACGAGCTCGCCACCCTGGCCGGCACGATCCACACCCGGCACACTTACTACCCGCACACCGGCGAAGGCAGCGATTGCCCGGCCGACCCGCAGCTGTTCACCCGTAGCCGCAAGACCAGCACCGTGCACCCGGCCACCACCGGCGAAGGCCAGGCGCAGACCCTGCGCACCCGTTTCCGTTACCAGCACCTGCCAGCGCTG
>NZ_JAJSRO010000063.1:0-1308 GCF_021283425.1 Pseudomonas sp. NMI542_15
TTGGTTCTTCGCGGAGTCTGGGGGAAGAGCGAGTTGACAGTCAGGGAAGCAGGTAAATTGGCAGTCGCCAAACACACCCTTCACCTGTCCCTGCTGTCGCCGTGCATCCTATTGATCTTGCCGCTTTCTGGCCAGGCTACGACGCCGTTACCTGTCGCCCATCTACCGATAACACCCTCCTCATTGAGCTTGAACCTCAAGCCGGCTCTCTTCCTAAGTGCGGGCGTTGTGGCCAGTTCAGCCCGTTGATTCACGATCGCCGGATTCGTCTGGTGCGTGATCGTGATCTGTTCGATCAGCGCGTCCTGCTTCAACTACCAGTGCGCCGAGTCGATTGCCTGAGTTGTGGGCGGGTGACCGAGCGGATCGACTGGTTGGAGCCAGCATCTCGGCTGACCCAGCGGTTACGGATATGGCTCGAAAGCTTGCTGCGGCTGCTGCCGATCAGCCACGTCAGCCAGCTCACCGGCCTGCATTGGCACACCCTCAAAACGCTCGATAAACGACGCCTTCAAGCCGAGGTAGGCAACTTCGATTCAACCGGTGTCCGCCGCCTGGTGATGGACGAGTTCGCCCTGCACAAAGGGCATCGCTATGCCACGGTCATCATGGATGCCGAGCGAACGCGGGTATTGTGGGTCGGCCACGGCAACAGCCGCGAGGCGGTCCGCCCGTTCTTTGAATTGCTCGGCAAGCACTGCCAGCAGATAGAGGCGGTGGCCATGGACATGAACACGGCTTTTGATTTGGAGGTGAAGAAGCATTGCCCGCAAGCCGAAGTGGTGTACGACCTGTTTCACGTCGTCGCGCGCTACGGTCGGGATGTGATCGACCGTATCCGGGTTGACCAGGCCAACCTCCTGCGCGAAGACAAGCCGGCACGAAAGGCGGTCAAGCAAAGCCGCTGGCTGCTGCTGCGCAATCGCAACAACCTGAAGGACGGACAAGCCGTGCAGCTTCAAGAACTACTCGCGGCCAACCAGCCGCTGGCTACGGTCTATGTCCTCAAGGATGCGCTGAAGGATGTCTGGTTCGCCCCCAGCGTACGAGAGGGCTGGCGCCGCTGGCGAACCTGGTTGCGGCACGCCCGGGACAGCGGCCTCGCGCCGCTACAGCGCTTCGCTCGCAACCTGCGCAAATACGCCCGAGGCATCCTCGCCAGTGCCAACTTCCATATGCATACCAGCGTCCTTGAGGGCGTCAACAACCGCATCAAGGTGATCAAGCGTATGGCCTATGGTTTTCGGGACTCGGAATACTTTTTCCTGAAAATCAAGGCTGCCTTCCCCGGGAAAGCGCGATGAACCT
>NZ_JAJSRO010000064.1:0-1299 GCF_021283425.1 Pseudomonas sp. NMI542_15
CGCGTCAACGGCCTGCAGCGGGTGTCCGCTGGCAGTGTTTTCGGTGCCTTGCCGCTGAACGTCGGCGACCAGGCCGATGATCGCCGCCTGGTGGACTCGACCCGTTCCCTGTTCAAGACCGGCTTCTTTCAGGACATCCAGCTGAACCGCGATGGCAATGTGCTGATCATCAACGTGGTGGAGCGCCCGTCGGTGTCGAGCATCGAGATCGAAGGCAACAAGGCCATCAGCACCGACGACCTGATGAAGGGCCTGAAGCAATCGGGCCTGGCCGAAGGCGAGATCTTCCAGCGCGCCACCCTCGAAGGTGTGCGTAACGAGCTGCAGCGCCAGTACGTGGCCCAAGGCCGCTACTCGGCCGAGGTTGACGCCGAAGTGGTGCCGCAGCCGCGCAACCGTGTGGCACTGAAGATCAAGATCAACGAAGGCACCGTTGCTGCCATCCAGCACATCAACATCGTTGGCAACAACGTGTTCGATGATGAAACCCTGGGCCAGTTGTTCGAGCTGAAGACCACCAACTGGCTGTCGTTCTTCAAGAACGACGACAAGTATGCCCGCGAAAAACTGTCCGGTGACCTGGAGCGCCTGCGTTCCTACTACCTGGACCGCGGCTACATCAACATGGACATCGCCTCCACCCAGGTGTCCATCACGCCGGACAAGAAACACGTCTACATCACCGTCAACATCAACGAAGGCGAGAAGTACACCGTTCGCGACGTGAAGCTGTCCGGTGACCTGAAAGTGCCAGAAGACCAGGTCAAGTCGCTGTTGCTGGTGCAGCCGGGCCAGGTGTTCTCGCGCAAGGTGATGACCACCACGTCCGAGCTGATCACCCGCCGCCTGGGTAACGAAGGCTACACCTTCGCCAACGTCAACGGCGTGCCGCAGCCCAACGACCAGGACCACACGGTCGACATCATGTTCGTGGTCGACCCGGGCAAGCGTGCCTACGTCAACCGCATCAACTACCGCGGCAACACCAAGACCGAAGACGAAGTGCTGCGCCGCGAAATGCGCCAGATGGAAGGTGGCTGGGCTTCGACCTACCTGATCGACCAGTCCAAGACCCGTCTGGAGCGCCTGGGCTTCTTCAAGGAAGTCAACGTCGAGACCCCGCCAGTACCAGGTACTGACGACCAGGTCGACGTCAACTACAGCGTCGAAGAGCAAGCCTCCGGCTCGATCACCGCCAGCGTCGGTTTCGCCCAGAGCGCCGGCCTGATCCTCGGGGGTTCGATCAGCCAGAGCAACTTCCTCGGTACCGGTAACAAGGTGTCCATCGGGCTGACCCGC
>NZ_JAJSRO010000065.1:0-1160 GCF_021283425.1 Pseudomonas sp. NMI542_15
GTCACCCGTGAAATCGATGGCGGCCTGCAGACCGTATCGCTGAACCTGCCAGCCATCGTCACCACCGACCTGCGCCTGAACGAGCCACGCTATGCGTCGCTGCCGAACATCATGAAGGCCAAGAAGAAACCGCTGGAGACCGTCAACCCTGGCGATCTGGGCGTTTCGCTCGCCTCCACCAACAAGACCCTGAAAGTCGAAGCGCCGGCTGCCCGCAGCGCGGGTATCAAGGTCAAGTCGGTGGCCGAACTGGTCGAGAAGCTGAAGAACGAAGCGAAGGTAATCTAAATGACTATCCTGGTTGTCGCTGAATACGAGAACGGTGCAGTCGCACCGTCTACCCTGAACACTGTTGCCGCAGCTGCCAAGATCGGTGGTGATGTGCACGTGCTGGTCGCTGGCCAGAACGTCGGTGGCATTGCCGAGTCTGCTGCCAAGATCGCGGGTGTGGCGAAAGTGCTGGTTGCCGACAACGCAGCTTACGCACACGTCCTGCCGGAGAACGTGGCGCCGCTGATCGTCGAGTTGGCCAACGGTTACAGCCACGTGCTGGCCCCGGCCACCACCAACGGCAAGAACATCCTGCCACGCGTTGCCGCACTGCTGGATGTGGACCAGATCTCCGAGATCATCTCGGTCGAGTCCGCCGACACCTTCAAGCGCCCGATCTATGCCGGTAACGCCATTGCCACCGTGCAATCGAGCGCTTCGGTCAAGGTCATCACCGTGCGTACCACCGGCTTCGACCCAGTCGCAACCGAAGGTGGCTCGGCCGCCGTTGAAGCGGTGAGTGCCGCGCACAACGCCGGTATCTCGGCCTTTGTCGGTGAAGAGCTGGCCAAGTCCGACCGCCCGGAACTGACCGCTGCCAAGATCGTCGTTTCCGGCGGCCGCGGCATGGGCAACGGTGACAACTTCAAGCACTTGTACAGCCTGGCCGACAAGCTGGGCGCTGCCGTTGGTGCTTCGCGCGCTGCGGTCGACGCAGGCTTCGTGCCGAACGACATGCAGGTCGGCCAGACCGGCAAGATCGTTGCGCCACAGCTGTACATCGCCGTCGGTATCTCCGGCGCGATCCAGCACCTGGCCGGCATGAAAGACTCCAAAGTGATCGTTGCGATCAACAAGGACGAAGAAGCGCCGATCTTCCAGGTGGCCGA
>NZ_JAJSRO010000066.1:0-1147 GCF_021283425.1 Pseudomonas sp. NMI542_15
TCCACCGACAGGACAGCGGTGACTTTGCTGATGGTGTCGGTCACGTTGACAGTGGCCGGGTCGCCGATCTGCAGGTTCTCCAGCGGAGCACCGGTAACGGTGGCCTTGTCGATGCTAACGGTGATGGTGCCTTTATCAACAAAGACGTCATCGCCTTGGGCCGGCGCCGAGATGGTCTTGGTGGTCTCGCCAGCAGCGAACACCACGGTTTCACCGGTGCTCAGCAGCACGGTCAGCGGTTTATCGATGGCCTGGTTCAGGGTCACCTTGAAGGTTGGTGCAGTGGCTTCGTTCACCGACTCGGTGACCGGAGTGATGCTGACCTTGACCAGGTTGTCGTTGCCGTTCGGCTCGTCGCTGACAGTAGTGGTCACTGGCGTCTTATCGGTCACCAGGTTTTCGAACTTGGTGTCGCCGGTGACTTCGATACCGGTGATCGACTTGGTAATTGCGTCCTGGCCGCCCGCGTACAGGTCGTTCGGCGCGGTGATTTCCACGGTGCCGGTGGCCGAGCCTGGGTTGATGGTGACCTGAGTGCCACCGGTCAAGGTAACGGTCACACCTCCGTGGCCAGTCACTGGCAGCTTGGTGTCTTCACTGATCAGGGTCACGGTGTAGGTGATCTTGCCGCCTTCCACCACTGCGGTGTTATCCACCGACAGGACGGCGGTGACTTTGCTGATGGTGTCGGTGACCTGAACGGTCGCCGGGGTACCGATCTGCAGGTTCTCCAGCGGCGCACCGGTAACGGTGGCCTTGTCGATGCTGACGGTGATCTGGCCCTTGTCGATGAACACGTCATCGCCCTGGGCAGGCGCCGAAATGGTCTTGGTGGTCTCGCCAGCAGCGAACACCACGGTTTCGCCAGTACTCAGGACAACGGTGAGCGCCTTGTCCAGCGCTTGGTTCAGGGTGACGTTAAAGGTTGGTGCAGTGGCTTCGTTCACCGACTCGGTGACCGGAGTGATGCTGACCTTAACCAGGTTGTCGCTGCCGTTCGGCTCGTCGCTGACGGTAGTGGTGACCGGGGTCTTGTCGGTCACCAGGTTCTCGAACTTGGTGTCACCCGAGACCGAAATGTCGGTGATCGACTTGGTGATCGCAGGCTGGCCACCGGCATACAGGTCGTTCGGTGCAGTGACGAAGG
>NZ_JAJSRO010000067.1:0-1091 GCF_021283425.1 Pseudomonas sp. NMI542_15
GGCGGTCTCAGTGACCAAGTGCAACACCCGAGGTAAGGTGCTGCATGACTACTCACTACACCCACTTGACCATCGAAGAGCGCGTAACGCTAATGATCATGCGTATGCAAGGCGCCTCGCTGCGAGCCATCGCCCAAGTTCTTGGGCGCCAACCCAGCACGCTGAGTCGAGAGGTGCGGCGCCAGTCGCAGCCTGGGCACTATGACGCCAGCACTGCCGGTGCTCGAGCCCGTGCCCTCAGACACGTCCCGAGGCGCAGCAAGCTTCTTGCCCCTGGTTCTGAACTGTTCCAGGTCGTACACAGCATGTTAGCCAAGGGCTGGTCTCCTCAGCAAATTGCCGCCAGACTCAAGGACTACTGGCCTGATAATCCTGAGCGGCATGTGAGTCACGAAACGATCTACCTGACAATCTATGCATACCCACGCGGCGAGCTTAAGCGTCAACTCATTGGTTACCTGCGCCAGGGCGGCAGCAAGCGGCGTACTCGCAGCACTGCGCCAGCTCGGCGCGAGCGCTATCCAGCTGAACAGAATATTCGCTACCGGCCTGAAGAGGTCGAAGGTCGACAAGTGCCAGGTCATTGGGAAAGCGACCTGATCATGGGCGCGAACAATCGCTCGGCAGTAGCGACGATGGTCGAGCGCACGAGCCGTTTCGTGATCCTGGCCAAGTTGGATGCGCCCACCGCAGACGCCGCGCTAGAGGGGATGACGCGAGAACTTTCGCGGATGGCACCGGCGCTGCTGAAAACCATGACCCATGACCAAGGCAGCGAGATGGCCAAGCATCAAGAGCTGACAGCTCGTACGGGAATGAAGATCTACTTCGCTGACCCGCACAGCCCTTGGCAAAGAGGCAGCAACGAGAACACGAACGGCCTGCTCCGGCAGTACTTACCCAAGGGCACCGATTTGTCGCTGGTTAGCCAGGAGCGGCTGGACGAGATTGCCGACTTGCTCAACACCCGACCTCGTCAGACATTGGGCTGGAAATTCCCTGTTGAAGTGTTGACGGATCATCTGCAACTGCTGGCAACCAATCGGCTCAACATTATCAACTGACTGTTGCACTTGGAACCTGAGGCCGCC
>NZ_JAJSRO010000068.1:0-1055 GCF_021283425.1 Pseudomonas sp. NMI542_15
AAGTCGATCACCGACATTTCGGTCTCGGGTGACACCAAGTTCGAAAACCTGGTGACCGATAAGACGCCAGTGACCACTACCGTCAGCGACGAGCCAAACGGCGCCGGGAACCTGGTGAAAGTCAGCATCACGCCGGTCACCGACACGGTGAACGAAGCGACTGCGCCGACCTTCAAGGTGACCCTGAACCAGGCCATCGATAAGCCGCTGACCGTGCTGCTGAGCACCGGTGAAACCGTGGTGTTCGCCGCTGGCGAGACCACCAAGACCATTTCGGCGCCTGCCCAGGGCGATGACGTGTTCATCGACAAGGGCCAGATCACCGTCAGCATCGACAAGGCCACCGTCACCGGTGCGCCGCTGGAAAACCTGCAGATCGGCGACCCGGCCACTGTCAACGTGACCGACACCATCAGCAAAGTCACCGCTGTCCTGTCGGTGGATAACACCGCAGTGGTGGAAGGCGGCAAGATCACCTACACCGTAACCCTGATCAGCGAAGACACCAAGCTGCCAGTGACCGGCCACGGTGGTGTGACCGTGACCCTGACTGGCGGCACAGTCGTGACTATTCCGGCGGGTTCTGCTTCGGGTACCGCCTTCGTCACTGCACCGAACGACCTGTATGCCGGTGGCCAGCCTGCGATCACCAAGTCGATCACCGACATTTCGGTCACCGGCGACACCAAGTTCGAGAACCTGGTGACCGACAAGACCCCGGTCACCACTACCGTCAGCGATGAGCCGAACGGCAACGACAACCTGGTCAAGGTCAGCATCACTCCGGTCACCGACACGGTGAACGAGGCGACTGCGCCGACCTTCAAGCTCACCCTGAACCAGGCCATCGATAAACCGCTGACCGTCCTGCTGAGCACCGGTGAAACCGTGGTGTTCGCCGCTGGCGAGACCACCAAGACCATCTCGGCGCCGGCCCAAGGCGATGACATCTTTGTTGATAAAGGCACCATCACCGTCAGCATCGACAAGGCCACCGTCACCGGTGCGCCGCTGGAAAACCTGCAGATCGGCGACCCGGCCACTGTCAACGTGAC
>NZ_JAJSRO010000069.1:0-978 GCF_021283425.1 Pseudomonas sp. NMI542_15
CAACTGAGCCTGGTGCAGACCGACCCAAGCGGCAACGCCTCCGCTGCCCTCGAATACGACGTACCGCTGACCACGGCCCCGACTAGCCCGAGCAATCTGGCCGTCGATGCCGACGGCACCACCCTCACTGGTTCCGCCCCTGCGGGGACGCGCGTGGAGGTGCGTGACGCCAACGGCACCCTGATCGGCAGCGCCATCGCTAATGACGATGGCACCTTCAGCATCGAGCTGAGCCCGGCCCAGGCCAACGGCGAACTGCTGGATGTGGTCGCCATCGATGACAGTGGCGTTTCCTCGTTGCCCGCACAGATCACCGCGCCGGACATCACCGCGCCGGCCGCACCGACCGAATTGGCCGTCAGCGCTGACGGCAGCGTCATCACCGGCCGTGCCGAACCGGGCAGTACCGTGCGCATCCTGGCAGCCGATGGCACCGAACTGGGCACTGCGGTAGTCGGCCCAACCGGCGTGTTCAGCATCAACCTCAACCCCCCACAGGTTGACGGCGAAGTCCTGCAAGCCACCGCGACCGATGCCGCTGGCAATACATCCGTAGCCAGCGCGGTCACTGCGCCGGATATCGACGGGGGCGACACCACGCCGCCTGAAGCCCCGACCAACTTGGTCATCGGCCTGGCCGGCAGCCAGCTGAGCGGCCGTGGCGAAGCCGGCACCACCGTGCAGGTGCGTGACGCAGCGGGTAATCTGCTGGCTACAGGAACCGTCGGCCCGGATGGCACCTTTGTGATGTCCTTGAGCCCTGCCGTGAAAGACGGCAGCGCTCTGCAAGTGACCCTTACCGATGCCGCTGGCAATGTCTCGCCACCCGCTTCGGTCACCTCGCCAGACCTGCAGGCCCCTGCCCAGCCTACCGAGCTGGCCCTGGCTGACGGCGTGACCCTCACCGGTCGCGGCGAACCGGGCGCTACCGTGCAGGTGCGTGATGCCGCAGGCACTCTCATCGGCACTGGCACTGTG